>JAPLHH010000154.1 GCA_026389735.1 Chloroflexota bacterium
CGAGGAGCGTAGCGACGTGGCAATCTCGCTCTTCTGCCTGTCATTGCGAGACACGAAGTGCCGTGGCAATCTCGGCTTTCCTTTTCTGTCATTGCGAGGCACGAAGTGCCGTGGCAATCTCGGTGGTGAGGGGATGCCGTGAGATTGCTTCGCTTCGCTCGCAATGACAGGAGGAGTTGCTAAACAAACTCATTTGGCTGCTACCTTGCGCTTACTTTTGCGGCTCAGGCGAGCGAGAAATTATGCCCTCAATAAACTCTCGTATGTAGCCATTAACAAGTTCTGGCTGCTCGTGAATGACCCAATGCGAGCCGTCGGGGATACGTTTGATTATCAGGTTGGGTACGTACTTATCAAGGCCTTCCAGATTGCCGGTGAGCAGATACCTGTCCTTCTCACCCCAGATTACCAGCGTCGGCACCTTAACCGCAAATAGCGATGGGTCTACAGACAAGACCTCGTCGCTTTCACCGGTAAATGGACCAAGATGGGCAGCTCGGTAGTAATTTAAGCCGCCGGTGAGCGCGCCCGGCTGCGACCAAGCTTCGATGTATGCCTTACGGTCTTCCTCAGTGAAATAGCCCTGCTTGAGACCGTCCTCCAAAACAGTGCTGACAAATACAGCATAATTATTGCGGGACAATATCTCTTCAGCCTCCGGCGTGCGGTGCACCAGGATGTACTGGCTGGCCTTCTGCTGAGCCGGGTTGTCGCGTAGTTCGCGCAGAAACGTAATCGGATGCGGTGCATTGATAATAATGAGCTTCTCCAGGTAATCTGGATGACGCATGGCGAACGGCCAGGCCACTCCCCCACCCCAATCATGAGCCACAAGGATGAATTTCTTATGACCCAGGTGCTCAGCAAGAGCACGAATGTCTTCGACCAGATGCTTCATACGATACTGCTCGACCTCGGCGGGCTTTGACGACAGGTTATAGCCGCGCATGTCCGGAGCCACAGCCTGGTAATCTCGCCCGAACTCAGCAAGCTGGTTCTTCCACTCGTACCAGAACTCGGGGAAGCCGTGGAGGAACATTATCAGCTTGCCCTTGCCCTCAGTCACATAGTGCAGGCGAATGTTATTGACATCAGCGTACTCGTGCTTAAATATGATTTCCCTCCTCGCCGTAAGGTAGCTTCTTCTCAATCTCGCAGTATAATCGAACCGCTGCCCGTATGTCTAACACCAAAATTAAAAAATCAAAAGTCAAAAGTCAAAATGACAGGTGAAAATTCAAAAATTGTTTTTTGTTTGAAGTCAGAAAACTCGCAGTAAGACCTGTTCAAGATAGACAGACCTGAATGTCCACCCCTACTTTTGACTTTTGCATTTCGCCCGATCCGAAGGCGAACAGAACTGAAGGGCTGTCACTACTCTAGGCTTTCTGATAAAATTAAGGATTAGACACAGGCAAGATGGCTAAGACACGACAAGAGCTGGAAGCCGAAGGATGGAAGGTAGCTTCAGTCACCGGAGGCGACCATCTCAAGAGGACTCTGGAGATGTACCAGGAGCTGGGAATCGAAGTATATCCTGAGGAAGTCAAACCTGAAGAATGCGAAAACTGCACCGAGTGCTTTACAGCAGGCAACGAGACCATTTATAGAATCTACACCAAACGGTATTCCACCTAATGCAAACCCCGAGGCTACATCAGGAGCTTCCACGCTTTCTCTCACCGGCCGGTAGCGGCAATCTTATTTCTAGGACCCTGCCTTTTTAAGAAACTCCTCAACCTTAGCCACTAAATCCCTTGGTTTAATGGGCTTCATAATGTACTCAGAAACTTCAAATGGAAACGGCTGGCCCAGTGACTCGGAAAAGCTAGTCAGTGCTAAGACAGGGACTTTGGCAAGCGATGGGTCTTTACGGAATTGGTCAGCAAAGATAAAACCGTCGGCTACTGGCATCAGTATATCCAAAACGACTAAATCAGGCTTCTCCTTTCTTGCCTTCTCCAGTCCCTCTTGCCCATTGTAGGCTACAATCACCTCGTAAGCCTTACTTTCCAAAGCCCCCCTCATCACTGTCACAAGGTCAACGTCATCGTCAACAAGTAGAATCTTCGGCCTCTGTTTCATGTCCAATTACCTCCTTAGTTATTTGCTTTCTGTAACCTTACGTACGGTTGTTTTAGCTAGCCTTCCTGCACAACCATTCGTCCTTTCGGCAGAGTAAAGGTAAATCTGCTCCCCTTGCCAGTTTCAGAGCAGGGGCTTTCAGCCCAAATCTTGCCGCCGTGAGCTTCGACTATTCTCTTGGATATGGATAGCCCCAATCCGGTTCCCTTCATTCCCACATTACTCCCCCGGAAGAAGTCCTCAAAGAGTCGAGGTAGGTCATCGGGTAGTATGCCAATTCCGGTATCTATTACTTCAACTCGTACATCGTCGCCATCTGTCACCCTTACAAGCACCATGCCCTCACGCGTGTAATTGATGGCATTACTTGTCAGATTGGTTACCACCTGCTGCAGCCTGCGGTTTGAGGCGTAGACCTTAGGCGAACTTTGAGGCAATTCAACGTTCAGTGCTATCCCCTTCTGCCTTGCCAGCTTATCGAGCCCATCCGTTGCCTGTTTAACCACCTCATCCACGGAGATTTCCCTCATCTCGCGCTTAAGCTGACCGGCTTCGATACGAGGTATATCCAATAGGTCGGTAATCAACGTCAGAAGCCCATCGATTCTCCTTATGCCCCTTTGCATCAAATCTTTCTGCCCGTCAGTAATCTCGCCGGTATATCCATCTACTATATAGGACAATAAGCTCTGGGTTGCAACTAAGGGGGACTGGAGGTCATGAGCGACAACGCTGAGAAACCGGACGAAGCGATGCCTTTCCTCTACCAGTTTGACTACCTCACCAGAACTCTGCTCCAACTCCATCGTTCTTTGCTCAAGAAGCTGGTCTTTCAATTTCATGACTTCCCGTTGTCGCCTCCTTAGCTCGCCCGCAATAGCAGTGACCACATAGACAAAGGCATAAGCCAAAGTTGCCAAGGCGACCAGAACAGCTACAACACGGCTTAATTCCTTGTATCGATATGGAAGTACAAATCCCTCGAGATTTACATGGGGTATTATCCCAGTATATTCTAAAAGAACCAGAAGCGTAACCATCACCATGGCTAAAGTGGTCAGTTCATATGCCCTCCTCTCGGAGAGAAATATAGCTGCTGCACTGGTATGGATTATGTATAGAAATATAAATGGGTTTTCTATTCCCCCGGTAAAGTGCAGAAGTACAGTGAAGATTACCAGGTCAAGAATAACCTGGGCATTGCCGTAGGCCTCGGCTCTTCTGATTACCAACTCAGGCTTTAGTTTCTTAAGACCTTGCGTCAAGCGAAACAGCAAAAAATTGTATAAGGCGATAATGGCGCAGATAACGTAGACCGGGAGAGTAGGAAAACCAATATGAAATACCATTGATGCTACCAGGGTGGCAATAATAATCGCTGGAATGGCAAGCCATCTCATATTGACATACACCCTGAGCCGCAAAACCAGTGCTCTCTCTTCAGGGGAGTAGTCCGCCGTTTTTTCTTGTTCAGAGAACGTATTATTCATCTTCAGTACTGCTTAGGGCTACATAGTGTTTGATAACCTGAGCTTGCCTAGTGTGACCACGTATGAAAATACAAAACCTGGACAACATATCTCTGGCCAAATCGCGCTCTTCTGAGGAATATCCAAAAACTCCGTGCTGAAACATGCCCAACTGTAATTATACGCTCACCTAGGCCAGATGATAACGCTGAAACCAGGTCTAGTGCAACCCCCTCACCCGGGGTTACGGTCTCTGCACAGTTCGTATCAGGCTGCCATTTCGATCTCTTATATTTACTATCAGGGGCATCCGGCCCGGCAAGGCATGTGTAGCACAGGCCAGACAGGGGTCATAGGCTCGAAAAGCCATCTCTACCATATTAAGTAGACCTTCCTTCACCTCTGGCCCCTTGATAAATCCCATGGCTGCCTTCTTAACAGATAGGCATATGGGGGCTGCATTGTGCTGGGTGGCTACAATAAGATTCACTTTTGTAGTTTTTCCGTCACTATCAGCCTCATAATGATGGATTAACGTTCCACGGGCTGCTTCGACACAACCAATCCCAACCTTGTTCAACTTGAGATTCATATTGCGTATATCCTTGCTGGTCAGCAGCGGATCACTAGCAATCCTCTGCATATGCTCTGCAGCCTGGAAGGCTTCAATTAATCTCGCCCAATGGTAGGCCAGAGTATGGTGACTCGGCTTACCGCCTAGCGTCTCAAACATTGTCTCATATTCCCTCTGTGCCAGGGGCGTTAACATACTTTCAGCTGCATTTAATCTTGCAAGCGGCCCTACACGATACAATGACGTTGCCTCACCATCGTTCAGACCATTCCATCCTATCTTCCTCAGGTGAGTTAGCTTTACATAGGTCCACGGTTCGACCCACTCCCCTATGTGGTCAACATAATCGTGATAATCAAACAAGGCATACTCCTCGCCCTTGGGATTGACCACCCTGCACTTACCTTCATAAAAATTTACTCGGTTATTCTCATCGACTAAACCCATATAATAGGTGTTCAGTTTGTAAGCGTCATTCAGGACAAGGTTCAGGTATTCCTTATTGTCCAGGACAATCTGCTTGAACAATTCCAGAGAAAACTGGCAAAATTCAACACAAAAGTCAGCAGTCTCCTTCATCCATTTCCTGTCCTCCTCAGTGATTCCTCTGGAGACCCCTCCGGGTAAGCCACCTTCGGGATGGGGGGGCTTGCTGGCGATGTACCGGATTATCTCACGGCATCTCTTCCTTACCTCAATGACCTTGCCACCGATTTCCAATCCCACCTTCTTGACCACGCCAAGAATATTCCGTTCCGCCGGGTCAGCACTTGGCCCAAGCACAAAATCCGGCCCGGCGAGGATAAAGAAGTGCAGCAAATGGTCTTCCACCATGAATGCGTTATAGTGTAGCTGTCTTATCAGCTTGGCGGTAGGTGTTGGCTCCACTCCATATAGGTCGTCTAGGGCCTTTACGGATGCCATATTATGGGGAGTTGGACACACACCACAGATGTTGGGCATAATTCGCGGCAACTCCTCCACAGGCCTACCGAGGCAGAACCTTTCAAAACCCCTGAGCTCCGTTACTTGCCAGTAGGCATCATCTACATTGCCCTTATCGTCCAGGAAAATCTCGATTTTCCCGTGTCCCTCAAGCCTGGTTATTGGATTTATGGTTATCTTTTCGGTCACATTGCACCTCTTTCCTATCTAATCTATTCCTTAACCCCTTTTTGCAATATCGAAGCCGGGAGTGAGAATCGGTACAGGTATCCTACAGGGTCAATAATCTGGTCTACAATCCTCGCTATGTCTTCCTCGCTCTGTGCATCTAGAATTGATGCCAAGGTGGAGACAAACTTAGCTCCGGAATCTACAACTCCTTCCACAGGACCAAAGCATCCCCGGCACGGGATATTGATATTCATGCAGGCTTCTCCACAGCCGTCACGGGTGGCAAGACCCAGGCAGATTATCCCTTGGGCCAGAAAACAAATATCAGGGGCTGCCTCCACCTCGTGAATCCTCTTAATTTCCCTTATCGCTAGCCTGTCTGGCTTCGATTTATTGCGCTTACAGGTATCACACAAAGCCCTGTGAGGTGCCAGGGTTGAACCCTTGGGCGGAAGCTTATTCTCGAGTACTGCACTTATAGCGGCTATCACCAGATGCGGAGGAGGAGGGCATCCGGGTAAATAGTAATCAACAGGGATTATGTCATTCAATGCATAGACACGGCCATAGAATTCGGGAAGAGTGAGCTCTTTACCATTGACACGAGTGCTTGTTTGAGGATAATTACCATCGGGATTGACTACAGTCGGAGCATCACGATAGACCCAGTTGAAGATGTCCTCTTTTGTGGTGAGGTTGGCTAATCCGGGCGTCCCGCCAAGGCAGGCACAGGCACCAAAGGCGAGAACGAGTTGAGATTTTTCCCTCAATAGCTTTGCTATCTCTTCCTGCTCGGAGTTTCTGACATTTCCATTGACCACACTCAATACGATTTCACCATCCTTCATACCTTTGACACTGTCATATTTAAAATCCAGCGCCACTGGCCATAGAACAAAATCAACCGCATCTGCCACACTAAGTATCACTTCATTTATGTCAACAACCGCCTCGTCACAG
>JAPLHH010000082.1 GCA_026389735.1 Chloroflexota bacterium
GTAAAACCCAAAAAGACTGAAGAGGTTCAAAAGGTCATCAAATTCGCAAATGAGCATTCAATACCTGTGGTGCCCGTCAGTTCTTGCGCACACTTTTACGGCACTACTATTCCAAAACAAGGCGGTATTGTCCTGGATCTAACCAGAATGAACCAGATATTCGAAATCGATGAGCTTAACAAAAGAGTTAGGATAGAAGCTGGAGTAACTTGGGAGCAGCTCACAAGCGAACTAGGGAAAAAGGGCCTCAGAATAATAATGCCGCTATTGCCTCACCCTTTGCGTTCCGTGGTTACCGACCATCTCGAAAGAGAAGTGCCTACCAATACGGTGTATGATTATGGTGAACCCCTCCAAGGTATGGAGGTGGTTTGGCCCACCGGAGAAATCTTTAGGACTGGTTCTGCTAGTGTAACTGGCTACCCTGATTCGCCGTCGAAGGGTGCGAATCCGTCTGGACCAGGTTTGGACTTTTACCGATTCCTCCAGGGTGCTCAAGGCACAATGGGAGTAGTAACCTGGGCAAACTTGAAGATTGAATACCTGCCTAAGATGGACAAAATCCTTTTCGCTCCTGCTCGTGAACTCGACTACGCTATCGAGTTCCTGTACAGAGTTCTGAGGCTTAGAATAGGTCAAGAGTGCCTTCTCTTAAACAACAACAACTTAGCTACCATAATCGCAGACGATTGGCCTAGGGATTTCGAAAAGCTACGTGCCTCCTTACCACCCTGGACACTGATTTTAGTGATAAGTGGATTGCAGAGATCCCCAGAGGGGAAAATACAATATGAGGAGCAAACACTAGGCAAGATTCTAAGAAATGAATTTCCAGAAATTCACCTTGCCGACAATCTCACTGGATTCCCCGGCTTGGGTAAAAAACTACTGCCAATGCTTCGCAAACCTTGGTCCGGGAAAGTTACCTACTGGAAGAAACGCTATAAGGGAGGGTGCCAGAGCCTTTTCTTCATCACCAAGCCCACCTGGGCTTTAAAATTCATCAGTAAGATTGAGGAAATAGCTGCTAGACACGGTTACCCGATAAGCGACATTGGAGGCTATCTACAGCCCATAGAGCACAACCGAGCTTGTCATCTGGAATTTAACTTCTTCTATGACCCGGCCAGCTACTCGGAGGTAGAAAGAGTTCGAAGTTTATACGGTGAAGCTGCCAAAGTTTTGCTAAGCGAAGGAGCTCTTTTCACCAGGCCTTATGGGGAGGAATTGACCAAGCTGGTGTACGAGAGAGCAGCCGATTATACCATGACGCTAAGAAGGGTGAAAAAGATCTTCGACCCCAATAATATTATGAATCCTGGAAATTTGTGCTTCTAAGGAGGATAAAATGCCTAAATCGAAAGTGAGTCTTGATGTAACGCAAGTAGCGAACTTTATCTTCGATATGAGTAGGTGCATCAAATGTAAAGGATGTACCTGGGTGGACCACATATACATGCCAGGTGTGAAATACAGCACAAGATGCCCCAGCGCCACAAAGTATTTGTTTGATTCCTATGGTGCGTATGGGAAAATGAGGATCGGGCTGGCACTGGTTGAAGGCAGGCTGGACTACTCGGATGAACTCTTAAAGATACTCTATGCCTGCACCCTCTGTGGCGCTTGCGATGTGGGCTGTAAGCGGAACCTTGACCTGGAAATAGAGCTTACCCTCGAGGCACTCAGAATAAAGGCGGTAAAAGATGGCAAAGGCCCCATGCCCGAACACAAAAAGATTGCCCAGCAAATAATGAAGAAACATAACTTCTTTGGCTCTCCTCACGAGAATCGAAAAAAGTGGCTTACCGACGAAATCAAGCCTTCTCCGAAAGCCGATGTGCTCTACTTTGTTGGCTGCTCTGCTTCTTATACTCATCCTGAGATAGCCCAGGCAACGGCGAAGATATTAAATGCTTCTGGGACTCCATTTATGCTGCTGCCTGATGAGTGGTGCTGCGGCAATATACTCTATTCTGTGGGGATGATTGATGAAGCACGAGAGTTGGCTCAGCGTAATATTGACGCTGTTAGGCAAACCGGAGCCAATACCCTTCTGACCAGTTGCGCTGAGGGCTACCGAATGTGGAAAGTTGATTACCCCAAGATACTAAATATGTCAACTGCCGACCTGGGTTTCAGGATAGTACATCTTGCAGAGTATGTAGACGAATTAATCAAAAAAGGCGCTCTGAAGCTTGCCAATCGGATTGATTTGCGACTGACCTACCACGATCCGTGTAGCTTAAGTCGGCTCAGTGAACCCTGGGTACCGTGGAAAGGAGAACGCGGATTATGGGGAGTGGTGAACCCTCCTCTAGAGCGTAGGCGCGGCACTAATGGAATTTATCAGCCGCCAAGGGATGTTTTGAATTCTATCCCTGGAGTAGAACTGGTGGAAATGCCGCGTATGAGAGAGAATGCTTTTTGCTGTGGAGCTGGCCGGGGAACTAAAGAAGCATTCCCGGATTTTGCTTCATGGGCAGCAGAGCAAAGGTTAGTAGAGGTAAAAGAAGTAGGTGCTGAAGCTATCGTCTCAGCCTGTCCCTGGTGCAAGGACAATTTCGCCAAAGCCGTTAGTAATAACGGGGGAAGCTTGAAAGTACTCGACTTCTCGGAACTCGTACTCTCATCAGTTGAAAGCACAGGTTAAAGGAGGTAAGTTATGGCTATATCTAAAGAAGCATATAAAGTACTGGAATCTATCGTCAGCCCTGAATATATTTCGGCTGACCCGGCAATTTGTGAGGGTTATCGGGCTGGACCGGGAGGATATGAGTGCGGCTTGGGATATGAGAGGGTGATGACCAGGGTCCCGGGCTGTGTTGTCATGCCACGAACCACAGAGGAAGTTCAGAAAATAGTCAAGGTTTGTAACCGCTATAAAATTCCATTTGTTCCGTATAGCACCGGATTTTACGGCGCCCGTTCTCATCCACATGTTTCTGATGCTTTGCTTATAGACCTAAAGAGAATGGACGATTTTGAGATTGATGATAAGCATCTCTACGCCGTTGTTGGCTCTGGAGTTATTTACTCGCAACTCCAAGAAGAGGCGATGAGAAGGGGCCTATACATTGTTGTTGGTGGGGGCGGCGCGCAAGTGTCCGCTATTGCCAATATGATAGGTGATGGATGGTCACCCCTCAGCTACCGCATTGGTCTACCTCATCGACGGATACTGGGGACGGAACTCATCTTGCCTGACGGCGAACTGGTCAGGCTAGGTTCGCTAGCTTTCCAAGACGACCCTTTCTGGGGTGAGGGGCTGGGACCAGACCTTAGGGGATTGCTGCGAGGTTTTACCGGGCACAGAGGATTCCTTGGGATTGTAACTAAAATGGCCATAAAGCTTCTGCCGTTCCAGCCCGAAAGGCTTGAGCCAACTGGCATCTCACCAAATACTAGTTTGCAGCTTCCCACCAACAGAGTAAGGTGGATCAATTTTACTATGCCCAGCAAAGATGCCATGAGACAAGCCATGGTTGAGATGGCAAAAGCGGAGATAGGAGCCGGAGTCACTAAAGTACCAATATTCTGGCGCGTGATTGCCAGGGCAAGATCAAAGGAGGAGTTCTGGGAACTGTGGTCAAAGGAGAGTGAAGAAACGATCAGTAATTTTCATGTTCTTCGCGTATTGCTCGTAGGATTTACTTCGGAGGAGCAGCTTGAGTACGAAGAGCGAGTATTGATGGATATAATAAATGAGCTCGGGGGGGAAGCACGGCGAACCCGTCCGACGGACGAATCCTGGTTCAAGAATGCAGACTCGGCTGGGATGTGGCTAATGTGTGGTGGGTATGTTTCTGTGGATTATGTCATAGAGACGGTTGAACACGCAATACCCCATGGAGAGAACTATGCCAAGCTGAAGAGGAAATTTACGCCACCGCTAATGCCTGATTATGGTGACCCGGGTTGGTTCCAAAGCTTTGAGCTAGGTCATCAGGGCTACTCTGAGTTCCTTATCTACTGGGACCCAGACGAAAATACCAACGGGGTTGACCATTTCTATCTGGAAACGGCTAAGGAAAATATAAGAAAGCGCTTTTACACCTCGCTCTTGGGCCCGCACCAGCCCCTCTACTTGACGGGGCCTGCATACGGACCAAACTACCACAAATGGCTCTTGAAGGTAAAGGACGAATTTGATCCGCAGTTCGTTTGTCACCCACCTGTGCCTCTGGCCCATGACGAATTTGTGGAGCGAGCTGAATGGATGAAGCCGCTAAAGGATTGGGAAAGTCCCGAAATTACACCCAAGCCGTAATCGTGTTGGTATTAAGAAGATAGAGGTATCGCCATCAGAAGGCTTAAATAATTGCCAGCGGCAGCAGGATACTTGTTTTTTCGCATTGTTATGCCAGATGGAAACAGGGAAAATAGCCAGTGGCTAAGACAAAAATGGTATGTCCCTTTTCGAATAAGCTGTGTGACGAATGTGCTCTCTATAGGGGCAGGCATTATTATTTGTGTTTCTGCGAAAAATACCGGGGATATCTTAGTAAACCGGGAGAAGTCACCAAGGTAGATTTTCCGTTCGTCCCAAGAGCAAATCAGAAATTTGAAATGCCATCAAAAATCCCAACTAGTGCCATAGATCCGTTTGTCACTGACCCCGAAAGTCGTCAAAAGGAGGCCTAATTTAGATGGACACTGGCTTCCTGCAGCAAAAATGGGTCACGTTGAAGACATACTCGCAATGCTCCTGACAGACAGATACCTTCACCATCGATCATTGGAAAAGTCCGCTGGAGGTATTGACAATAATCCCCAAATGTTACAAAATGTGTAGCGCCTAGATATACCAGAAGTGCGAAGGTTACAGAAAATAAAACCAAGATAATACACTATCAACTCTGGCATATCTAGAGAGGTAGGCAAGGGTTACCCCCGAACCGGACAGAGAGAACGGTGAGGCACAGAGAGGCTGATGTACTTTTAAGCCTCTCCGCTTTTTGGATATGGTATATCGTGAGTTCTTTATTTTAGGTCGAGAAGATTGGGAAAAATTAAAATTAAGGGAGGTGCCAGACGAAGTCAACATATTATAACGTTAGCAGACTAAAGAGCCCAATATAGATTAAGGAGGTTAAAGAAACATGGCTAAAGACCTAGTTAGCACATTATCTGATTTGAAGGAAAAAGAGTCTCTTAAGATTGTTGAAGACAGGATGGGTGCTGGTGAAGAGCCACTCAAAATTCTGGACGATGCCAGGCGCGCCATGGAAATCGTGGGCAAGCGCTTCG
>JAPLHH010000306.1 GCA_026389735.1 Chloroflexota bacterium
GCTATCGCCCAGCTCGCCTTCCCAGTATATGGCAACTTTGCTTCTCCGCCAGGTCTTAACGTGTCGGTCTACGCATTGATAGCTGGCGTTTAGTTTGCCGCCGACAAACCAGCGGGCGAAGGGTGGTTCCCACTCAAGGACGGTGTCCCAGGTCTTGAACCAGTCCAGCTTGCGAGCCTCTTCAGCCCAAAAGCGTTGGGGGTCTTGTATTGACCGGTTATACATATCCATATATTTCTTGAATGGCCAGTATACCGCTTCAGAAGGCAAAGATGTGTTTACCATAGCTCCCCTCCTTATGTATTATTATATCAATTTGACGGTTGCCTTGAATTTTTGCTGGCAGTCCGGATGCCTTTGCTGGAGTCCGCAGGCATTGCACGGCCCATAGCGGCAGTCAGGGGTCTCCTTACCTTGCCACATGTCCTGATATTCCTTCTTGAGAAAGTTTGGGGTTACTCCAGTATCAACATGCTGCCAGGGTAATGCTTCGTCCAGGGGTCGTTCTCTGTTAGCGTAGAAGCTAGGGTCAAGTCCGCTTTCGTGGAAGGCACACAGCCAGTTGTCGTAGTTAAAACATTCATGCCAGGCATCAAACCTGTTGCCCAGTTCCCAGGCCTTGTGGATAACATTTCCGAGCCTACGGTCACCTCGGGACAAGACTGCTTCAAGCTGGCTGGTTTTAGTGTCCTGCCATGAAAGGTGGGCTCCAGCCCGGCGTAAGCCTTGTTTGAGCAGCTCATGTTTTTGGATTAGCTGCTCTTCTGAGTCCTGGGCTAGCCATTGGCAAGGGGTGTGGGGCTTGGGAACAAAGGTGGCTACACTGACTCTAAGCCTTGGTGAGTTGCTTCTGGTCTTCCTGCCTAGCTGGCAGGTTTTGGTTACCAGGTCGACTATGCCCTTTATGTCATCAATGGTCTCGGTAGGCAGGCCGATCATGAAATATAGTTTGAGGTTCAGCCAGCCTTTTTCGAAGGCGGCGGCGAAAGTGTCAAGCATCGCCTCTTCGGAGATACGTTTGTTTATGACCTGCCTCAGCCTTTCGGTCCCAGCCTCAGGGGCGAAGGTAAGCGTGGTCTTGCGTCGGTAGGGTAGCGACTCTATTAACTCTATCGACGATGCATCGAGGCGGAGGCTGGGCAAGGACAGGATAAGGTTATCCTGGTAATATTTGCGGGACAGCCGACCTATTAATCCGCTTATGTTAGGGTAATCTCCGGTGCTTAGAGAAACTAAGGATACTTCGTTATAGCCGCAGTTACTTACGAGCGCTGCCACGGCCTCGATTACTTCTGGCTCGGGGAGTTCACGAACCGGCCGATAAATCATACCGGCTTGGCAGAAGCGGCACCCCCGGCTGCACCCCCGCTGGATTTCGACTGCGCCGCGGTCGTGAACTACTTTTATGTAAGGTACTACTGGCTTGGTAACGGGCCGCGGTAGTCTGGCTACTATCTGCCGCTCGATCGGTAACCTGGCTCCGGGCACTTTTGGCATGATGCTAGCGAAGCTGCCATCTTTGTGGTAGGCCACCTCATATAAGCTCGGCACATAGACACCAGGAAGAGCTGAGGCTTGGCGTAACAGTTGTTTCTTATTGTCTTTGTAAGTCCGGAGGACTTCTAATAGTTTTAGTATTGCCTCTTCAGCCTCGCCGATAACAAATAGGTCTATGAAATCAGCCATCGGCTCCGGGTTAAGAACACAGCTGCCTCCAGCTATTATCACAGGGTGCGAATCGTTCCGCTGATGACTGAACAGTGGAATTTTGGCCAGGTCGAGCATATTTAATACATTGGTGTAGGCAAGCTCATAGCTCAAGGAAAAGCCGATGATGTCGAAATCTGCCAGAGGGTGTTTGGTCTCCAGGCTGAATAGTGGGATGTTATGCTGTCGCAGCAGCGCTTCCATGTCCACCCAGGGAGTATAGACTCTCTCGGCGAGGATGTCGGGCTGGTCATTGAGTATTTTATAAAGTATCGGCAGTGCCAGATTGGACATACCCACTTCGTATACGTCGGGGAAAGCTAGGGCAATTCGGATTGGAGTCGCCTGCCAATCTTTAACGATGCTATTCCATTCGCCCCCGGTGTAGCGAGCCGGCTTAGAGGCCTGGTAAAGAATGTCATCGAAAGCGTTCATTTTCATTAACCTGGTTAGTCAATTATAGCTTTCAGGCTCTGTAGCTTTCAATTGTGTAGCTGCGGGACTAGAGCTTCGCCCAACTGGGCATCTGTCATTGCGAGCCGAAGGCGTGGCAATCTCCTTACAGCTAAAACGTCTGCCTCCGCTGTGATCGCCA
>JAPLHH010000207.1 GCA_026389735.1 Chloroflexota bacterium
CTAAGGTTGATGAAATGACGAAGCCAGGATGAAACTGGCCCAGTGCCAGGTTGGTAATGAAAGCAGCGCCGATGAACGCCAGAAGGCCATTCAGGAGATGTGAATCCCGGAGCCATAGCATGTTACGTACCGCGGCAATGGTACAGAAGCGGCTACGCTGAGCCAAGAAACCAATAAAAAGCGCCACAACTAAAGAGATGATTATAGGAGCGTGTTCACTGCCTACAACGCCCGGCGTCGTGGAGAAAAATATAGGGCCGGTTGGATTGTTATCGGCATCCCTCCCGAACTGTGGCGCAGCGAGCAAAAGAACAAGCAATGTCACCATTATGATTGGCAGCACCCAGCCTAAAGCCTTGGGCGCTGGATGGCTGCGGCCAAGGCTAAAACCCCTGCGCAAAAAGATGATGCCTATTCCAATTCCAGCCACCAGACCGAGAATACCAAAGATGGCGTTCCAATCACCGCCGGCGAGTCGCAGATAGGCGCGCCACGGACAGCCTATGAATACCAGCATGCCAAAGGCGGCAATTGCGCCAAGGAGAAAACGCATCAGCGGAGCTGACCCGGTGCGCGGCTTGAACTCTCGGAAGATGAGCGCAGCAACAAGAGCACCCAGTACAAAGCCGATTATCTCAGGACGGATATACTGCCCCCTGGGTTCGCCGGACAGGCCGAGCGCCCCGGCGATATCGCGGCTGAAACAGCTTACAGAAATCCCCATGTTCCCGGGATTACCGAGTTTGACGAGCACTGGGGCGAGTACTCCAGCAACAAGGCCGGTGAATATGGGTCCCCAGCGAGACGTAAGAAACCGTGAAACGGATGTCATAGAACCTCCTTTGTTTACTAGGTTTCCTTGTCTGACAGTTGACAATGTCTATAATAATGACACAAGCCTTGAGAAGTCGCAATACTTGTGAGTACTCGTAAAATCAGCAATAAAATGCCCCACACTTCCCGGTGGACTATGAATAGGCCATATCCTTTATGTTACTTCTTCACTAAAGTCTTATAAACTTCACCTATTAACCTAATTCTGCACCGGTAGCTATTCCATCCCAATGGACAAGGCGGTTCAAGCCCATAAAGGCGTGGAGTTAATATCTATTTTGGTAAACGAGGATGACTAATCCTTGAGGGTGCAGGAAACCGAGCAATTAGTGCACTCGTTATCGCAGGGTTCAACATGGATGACAACGTCAGACTGGGGAAGACATTGTTGAATATCCTGCTCTAGGTGATCACATAAACGGTGCGCTTCTTCCACATCGGCGTTTTTAGGTACTACCAAGTGCAAGTCGATATGCCGCTGGCTACCTGCTTTGCGTGTCCGCAGGTCATGAAAACCAACCAGTTGACCTCCGTGTTCCATAATGCAGGACCGTATTTTATCCTCCTCTGATTGCGATAGTCTGATATCAAGTAATCCCCCGAACGACTTCTTGATAATATTATAAGCGGCTCTCCCGATAAATACTGCTACAAAGGTGGCAGCAATCGGGTCAAACATGGTGAACCCGGTAAACCTCACAACAAGCAAAGCAACTAGTACAGCAGACATGGTAATTACATCGGTACTAAGGTGGTAAGCATCTGCTTCAAGAGCGAGGGAATCTTGTTCA
>JAPLHH010000301.1 GCA_026389735.1 Chloroflexota bacterium
ACCTTAAGGAAAGGGGAATACCGGTTAAGATAAATTAAAGATTAAAAATCAAAAATCAAAAATTAAAAATACAAAGGAGCAAAAAATGAATTTACAACGACCGAACGCCAACGAAGCCACCAGAACCGCCAATCGCTCCAGAAGCGTAGTCCCCGGCAGTGGTCTCTGCTCCCGCTGCCTTGACGGCTGCACCGGAAATTGTGAAGTCTTCAAAGCCAGCTTCCGCGGTCGGGAATTAATCTATCCCGGTCCCTTTGGTGAAATAACTGCCGGCAGCGACAAGGACTATCCCGTTGATTACTCCCATCTGAACATCCAGGGCTACGCCTTAGGAGCCAGAGGGCTACCTGAAGGTGTTGTCGGCGACCCGGATACTGCCCTTTTCCCGGCTGTAAACACAGAGACCGAGTATGGCTGGGATATCAAGGTTAAGATGAAAGTCCCTATCTTTACCGGCGCTTTGGGCTCTACCGAGATAGCGCGAAAGAACTGGGAACATTTTGCCGTTGGCGCTGCCATCAGCGGGGTTACATTGGTCTGTGGAGAAAATGTGTGCGGTATCGACCCGAAACTTCAGCGTGATTCAAAGGGCAAGGTCGTTTCATCACCCGATATGGACAGGCGAATTGAAATATATCGACGCTACCACCAGGGATACGGCGAGATTTTAGTCCAGATGAACGTTGAAGACACAAGATTGGGTGTCGCTGAATATATCATCAAAAAGCACGGCATAGAGACCATCGAATTAAAGTGGGGACAGGGTGCCAAATGTATCGGAGGCGAGATCAAAGTCAATACTCTGGAGCGAGCTTTGGAGCTACAGAAACGCGGCTATATCATTACCCCCGACCCTTCAGACCCCATCAACCAGGCCGCTTTTAAGGATGGTGCGCTCAAGGAATTTGAAAGGCACAGCCGCCTCGGGTTTATTGATGAAGAAGGTTTTTACGCCGAAGTTAAGCGCCTCAGAAATCTGGGATTTAAGCGCATTACCTTAAAAACCGGCGCCTACAGTCTGCGTGAGCTAGCAATGGCCATAAAGTGGGGCTCAAAAGCCAAAATCGACCTGCTCACTATAGACGGCGCCTCCGGTGGGACCGGCATGAGTCCCTGGCGGATGATGGAAGAGTGGGGCATTCCAAGTCTCTACCTGCATGCGGCAGCTTATGAGTTCGCCAAGATGCTGGCTGATAAAGGCCGACGACCGCCTGACATGGCCTTCGCTGGCGGCTTCAGCAGCGAAGATGGTGTATTCAAGGCACTCGCCCTGGGTGCCCCTTTTACCAAGGCGGTATGCATGGGCCGGGCTTTGATGATTCCGGGGATGGTCGGCAAGAACATCGCCGAGTGGCTCAAAGATGGCAAGCTGCCGAACACGGTCAGTCAGTTCGGCTCGACTCCCGAGGAGATCTTTGTCTGTTACGAACAGGTAAAGAACATAGTAGGCGCCAATGAGATGAAGAACGTTCCCCTCGGTGCTGTTGGAATCTACAGCTATGCTGATAAAATAAAGGTAGGCTTACAGCAGTTGATGGCTGGCGCCAGGTGCTTCAGCGTGCCCGCCATTACTCGCAGTGAGCTCATGTCCTTGACTGAGGAGTGTGCCAAGGTCACCGGCATACCCTATCTCATGGATGCCTACAGGAAAGAGGCAGTAAAGATTCTCACCAGCTAAACGCAGCTTCGGTCAAATGAACAGGCTCCGGCAGCGTCGGAGCCTGTTTGCTTAGTAACTCCTTCCTGTCATTGCGAGCTCTTCCCATTATGTCATTCTGAGCGTAGCGAAGAATCTCATCCATTTGGTGTAAACTCAACGGCCAAAGAATCATATCTCACCTGTCCACCACCGAGATTACCACGTCGCTAGCACTCCTCGTAATGACACCCCCCTTGTCATTGCGAGCGAAGCGTGGCAATCCCCGTTAAGCCTATTTGTTTGTCCCCCAATAAATCACACATTCAGCCGGACTGTAAAAAAGTCAAAATGGGCGAATTGTCAGCCTCCGGCTATATTAGGCAGAAATGAGATAGTGTCCTTGTCCTTTAGAATCCTGTCCAGAGATGCTATTTCAAGGTTGACGGCTACAATGACCGTACCTTCTTCCAAATGGAGACCGGGATACAGTTGTCTGACGTATTCAAGGGCGTCATTCAGTCTCGTCTTTCCCGTTATAGGCATATCTATGCTATCTGTATTGGTTACAACGCGCTGCATTCCGAGGAACTTAATTGAGACTACCATCTTCCGAGCCAGACTCCTTACATTCGTAATCGATGCTTCCTCGCTTCCTCGCTCACACGCCTAGTTCGCTAAGTAGCTGCTTTGCCTGCTCGTCCATGAGGCCGAATTTTTCCACTGTTTCACGCTTCGGTATCGCTTCGGATGTGAAACCTTTCTTTTCGTAGACGATATCGCAGAGCTGCTGATAGGCTTCAATCCTTTTCTCCAGGAGAAGCTTGTGCCTTTGCTCTGGACTCGCGGGGACTTTATTATCACCGAGCTGTTGCCGCAACCATTCATCATAATACTCAGCTCGGGCTTCATATTCATTGAAATAGGCAGGACCCATTGCCCTCAGTGGTATCTGGTCGCTGGCCCGAGTCCCTTTTCCCTGACGCAGATTGATTAGTTTTTGAAGTATATACAGCCTTTCTGAATCATCCAAAATGTCCTCGAGCGTTTTATTGCTCCCTGTTGTCGCATTGAGATAGGAGACGTAATAGGATAGTGTGGGAAGATTCTTTGCCGGCTCAGCAGTGCTGGCTGCCTCCGGGTTTCGTACGTCTATCCACGGGAGCTTGCAAAGTCCAGTGGCGTTAAACCAGGTGCGAATCAGGGGAAACCACTTAAGCGCGTTCGCCTTATGCTCTAAGGTTGGCAGTTCCTTGTGAACCTGGTCAATGAAGATTAGCCACGCCTCGTCATGTTGCGGTCCTTTGAGAGCCAGGCCATACCCACCCTGCTGGGCAAGCGACTCTTTGGTAATGTACATAGAGAACTCAAGACCTTTAACTTCCATGCCAAACTTGTTGAGCTCAGCCATGACAGCATCTTCAGAAGTGCCGTTTCGGGCAGCATACTTCTCGGCAACCCATTTCTTGCCTCTGGCTACACCCTGGCCGGCAATCTTACCGAAACCTTTTCCACTGACTATTTCATGCAACAGCCTGTCCGCAGCCTGTATGTTACCGAATGTCAACTCATAACCTACGTCATCAGCACTCAAAAATCCGCGCTGGCAACACTCCATGAAAAAACTAATTGTCACGCCCGTAGAAATGGTATCAATGCCATATTCATCGCAGTACCAGTTGTATTCCATCACAAAATGGGGGTCGAAAATACCCATACAGGAGACTGCGCCAACAGTTTCATACTCAGGCCCGTCAATGTTAACCACCCGCCCTGCCTTTGGACCCCGTGTAAGTTCAACATTTTCAGCGCCCTTAGCGCAGGCAAGATTGCATCCATAGTAACACCCATCAGGTATCTTTTTACTGAAGTACTTATCAAGGAACACGTTGGCGAAGAGCTTAGAGGACTCAGGGCTCTGCCCATACTGATAGTTATTGATGGGGAAAATATGGAATTTGTCCATATACTCGGATAGACCTGTGGTTCCCCATGTGGACATGTGTAGCTGTTGAGGGTCGCATTTCGAGACAACCTCTTTTAACCGTGAGCCTGCCTGGCGCACACCTTCCTTATCTATGGCATTGTTACCATTTACCTTTGACAGACTGGAGCGTACAACAATGCCCCGGAGTCCCTTGTATCGCATGACGGTTCCTGTACCACCCCTGCCAGCCTGTTTTGAGCGGATACGCTTCCGCCTTATGTCGAAGAACAGGCTATTGACAATACCGAACCTGGCGTTGCATGCGCCTTTCCCCACGGTTACGGCAGCAAGAGAATCGCTATACTCTCCACCGTTAACATCTTTCAGCAGTCTCTGGCCAAAGGAAAGGGCCCCCTCATCGATTTCTCTATCATAGGCAGGTGCAGCGGCAATACTGATGGTTTGCGCATCGCCGTCAATTAAAATGACTACATCTTCCCTGGATATACCGGAAACAGCCAGTGCATCAAAACCAACAAGTTTCAACAGCGGCCCGAAATGACCGCCG
>JAPLHH010000324.1 GCA_026389735.1 Chloroflexota bacterium
TTGCTTTTCCCTGCTTTATTCTCAGCCAAAAGCCAGGATGGCCACGGCGGAAGAATTGCTTGCCAGCATGGATGAAGTGGGCATTGATGTGTCCGTCGTTCTTAACGCCGGCTGGGTAAGTCATGAACTCTGTGTGAAAACGAACGATTACATTTTGGATTCAGTATCGCGCTATCCAAAACGGCTGGTCGGCTTTTCTGCAATTCAACCCAGGGCGGGGGATGCTGCTATAGCTGAGATAGAGCGATGTGCTAAAGCTGGGGCTAAGGGGATTGGCGAATTAAGGTCTGATGTGCAGGGCTTCAATCTCGCTGATAAGAAAACAATGAAGCCTCTGGTTGATGCCGTGCTAAAGCACGACTTGATTTTGCTGACCCACTCTTCTGAGCCAGTGGGGCATGAGTACTTCGGCAAAGGTAGTATCACCCCGGATATTCTCTACTCCTTTATCACGGCTTTCCCGAATCTAAAGCTTGTTTGTGCGCACTGGGGTGGCGGGTTGCCTTTTTATGCCCTGATGCCTGAGGTAGCCAAGGCTTTCGCCAACGTCTTCTTTGATACTGCGGCTACGGTCTTCCTTTACAAGCCCGAGATTTTTGAGCAGGTGAGTCGCATCATCGGCAGTGATAAAATCCTTTTCGGCACTGACTATCCTCTGATGCACCAGAGCCGAGTGATTGCCCAAATCCAATCCTCGCAGCTTCCTGAGGAAGATAAAGCTAAAATCCTGGGGGCTAATGCCCGAAAATTGCTAGCCAAGTATACACGGAGCAAAAGTGGCACATAATCCTGAGCAAATCCGTTCCTTTATTGCCATTGAACTGTCTGAGGAGGCTAAGAAGGGATTAGCACGGCTGAGAAGGGAATTGGAGAGAGATGAACATAGATTCGTCAAGTGGGTAGACCCGGGGGGGATTCACCTGACCTTGAAGTTTCTGGGCAATATTCCTGCTAAGCGGGTAACAGAGATAACTGAAGCTATGGAGAAAGCGGCGCAAGGGATTTCTCCATTCCATTTAGAGATTTCAGGCCTGGGGGCTTTCCCCAGTCTAAAGCAAGCCCGGGTCTTTTGGGTCGGCATTGGTGGGGAGACGGACAAGCTATTCAGGTTACAGCAAAACATCGACTCCGCGCTCGCCGCCCTGGGATTTGCTAAGGAAGAGCGCCCCTTTGTGCCGCATTTAACTCTGGCTCGCACTAGGGAAGGAGCATCACCACCGGAAAGAAGGAGTTTTGGCGAACTTGTGGGCTCTGCCGCTTTCGAAGATAAATATCCGATTGAAGTCGAGGCTGTCAGATTGATGAGAAGCCAGCTGACGCCAGCCGGGGCTCTTTATACCTGCCTGTCGGTGGTTGGGCTGGGCCATCAGGAAGGGTAAAGAAAATCTAAAAAAATTTGGCTTATGAGTGAAATGGCCTTGCAAACGAATTTTTGATAGTATATACTTACTGGTTTTGATTAACAAATAAATTAATTGTGGAGGTGGAACTTGGAAACCGGTTCATTCCCTAAGTGTCAAAAATGCGGAAAGGGGGATCTAGTGCCTCTGTCTGACTTTGGTAGTCAGGGGGCACCGATTCACTACAAGGCCTGGGTGTGTACCCGTCCTGATTGTGGGTACAATGTAAAGATCAGGAATGGTGAAATATACCTTAATGAGCCTATTCTTAGTGGAGAACTTCATACCCGCACACCACGCCGAGAATACACTCCTTAGTAGAGGATGTGCTTCGTTCAGGTAAATTAATTGAGCTGGCGGTGGACTCTTTTTTCCCGCGCCGATGCGTTGGCTGTGGGAAAGGAGGAGGTTTTCTTTGC
>JAPLHH010000052.1 GCA_026389735.1 Chloroflexota bacterium
GCTGTTTGGGCTGACGGTAATGAGGTTTCCGTTCTTCAAGGAGCGTCTCAAGGAGAAAAATCTGACTGTGCAAATAAAGCTTAAGGACAATTCACGTGGCAGGTATTTTACTCTCCAGGATGGTAAGGTTATTTCCAAGAGCGGTATTCATGCCAGCCCTGATGTCACCATGATTTTCGGAAACGCCCGAATAGCACTGGATATCCTTGTACCGCCCCGCGACCAGCTGGCCATGGTTAATGCTATGAAAAGCTTTCAACTGTGGTTGGACGGTCCTGATGAGTTAAGTTACTGGTGGATGGAGACACTGAGTCTAATGCTGAACGCTGGTACCAAATATGGAACGAAGGTCGGTAAAGGCGTCATCAGATATACCAGTAATACCAATGGCGGTCCGGTCTTTGTCTATGTGAAAGATGGTAGGATTATACGGATCACACCCATTGAGTTTGACAACAGTGATGCTAAACCCTGGACCATTAAAGCCAGAGGCAGGGCTTTTACTCCTCCACGCAAGACAACCATCTCGCCTCATACCTTGGTATTTAAATCTATGCTCTATTCACCGGACAGAATTTTATACCCTATGAAACGAGTCGATTTTGACCCGAATGGTGAAAGAAATTACCAGAACCGGGGAATCTCAGGTTACAAGCGCATCAGTTGGCAAGAGGCGCTTGATATTGTCGCTAATGAGATAAAGCGTGTGAAAAGGAATTATGGCCCAGGGGCAATTCTGAATGGCAGTGGGTCTCACCACTTGTGGGGAAACCTGGGCTACTGGTTAAGCGTCAGGCTGAGATTTTTTAATAACGTCGGCTGGACCCCTGTCGTCCATAATCCGGACAGCTGGGAGGGATGGTACTGGGGAGCCATGCATCACTGGGGGCACAGTATGCGGCTTGGTGCCCCAGAGAGCTATGGCACGGTTGAAGATTGTCTTAAGGAATGTGAAATGGTGGTATTCTGGTCGAGCGACCCGGAAGCTACCAGTGGCGTCTATGGTGCCTTTGAAGGCACCGTCCGCCGTCAGTGGTTGAAAGAGCTGGGTATCAAAATGGTGCATATAGATCCCTTCTATAACCATACCGCGGCTTTATTCGGCGGCAAGTGGTTTGCTCCAAGACCGGCAACAGGTAATTCTCTGGCATTAGCAATTGCCTATGTCTGGATTACCGAGGGTCTTTACGATAAGGAGTATGTTGCCAAGCATACGGTTGGGTTTGACGAATGGAAAGACTATATATTGGGCAAAGAAGACGGAATCCCCAAGACTCCTGAATGGCAGGAAAATGAGGCTGGAATTCCAGCCAAAGATGTCAGAGCTCTGGCCAGAGAATGGGGAGCCAAAAGGACTTACCTGGCAGCAGGAGGAATAACCGGTTTCGGCGGCGCCTGCCGCTGTGCCACTGGTAATGAATGGGCTCGTTCTATGGTCTGCCTTATGGCCATGCAGGGTCTGGGCAAACCCGGAGTGAATATGGGCGGTATGCAGCAAGGAACACCGCTCGACACCAGCTTTTATTTCCCGGGTTATGCCGAGGGAGGCATGTCAGGAGACCTAGCTGCTACTGCGCTTGGCGTTAGTCTTTTCTCGCGGTTCCCACAGCTCCCCACTGTTAACACGGTGTATCAGCGAGTGCCCCGGCTGAATATTCCGGAGGCAATCCTGGATGGCCACACCTACGGCTATCCCACTGACTCGAAGACAATTGAAGGCCAGTTCCTTAGGTTTGATTATCCGGCACCTGGCTATCCGCCAATCAAGATGTATTATAAATACGGAGGCTCTCATATCGGCACCATGTCTGAGACAAACCGCTATGTGAGGGCATACCGGTCCGACAATTTGGAATTTGTAGTCAACCAGTCCATCTGGTTTGAAGGTGAAGCCAAATTTGCCGATATTATACTACCTGCTTGCACCAGCTTTGAGCGATGGGATATCAGCGAATTTGCTAACTGCGGCGGATATGTCCAGCATAGCTTCAATCAGTGCAACCATCGTGTTATCCTCATGCAGCACAAGTGCATCGAACCTTTGGGCGAATCAAAATCAGACTTCCAGATTTTTCTTGAGCTGGCGAAGAGGCTGGGATTTGCTGCTATGTTTTCCGAGGGTGTAACTGAATTTGACTGGTGCAAGCGATTATTTGATGCCACAGATGTTCCAAAGATCATGTCGTGGAAGAAGTTCCTGAAGAAGGGCTACTATGTCGTCCCCGCACCCAAGGAGGAGTTAAGACATCCTGTCTCCTTTAGGTGGTTTGCGGAGGACAGACTAAAAGACACACCGGAGATAGCACCATTACCGGCTGACTACACCGAACAAGTATTTAGAGGGCTTCAGACACAATCGGGCAAGCTGGAATTTGTGTGTTCCAGCCTTAATCGATTTGATCCTGACGACCCGGAGAGACCGGTTATGACCAAATACATTCCCTCTTGGGAGGGTCATCATACCACTGAACTGTTTCAAAAGTACCCATTGCAATTGATAACCCCTCATCCAAGGTACAGCTTTCATACTATGGGCGATGGTAAAGATAGCTGGATCAACGATATCAAGGACCACAGGATACCGATTGATGGTTATTATTACTGGATTGTGCGGATCAACTCGAAGGATGCTGAGGCGCGTGGAATCAAAGAGAGCGACCTGGCCAAGGTGTTCAATGACCGGGGTGCCGTTATCTGTGCGGCCCAGGTGACCGAAAGGGTTCCCCCAGGGACTGTTCACTCATATGAATCTGCAGCAGTATATGATCCGATAGGTGAGCCAGGGTTTTCACCAGATCGTGGCGGATGTATGAATATATTGACCCCAAGTCGGCCAATGATCAAGAAATCACACAGCTTTGCCGCAAATTCATGCCTTGTGCAAATCGAGAGATGGACAGGGTAGGAAAGTCTAGAATGAAGAAATGGTATTTGGTCATTGATGTAGAAAAATGTGAAAACTGCAGTAACTGTTTTCTGTCTTGCAAGGATGAGTACGTGGGCAATGATTGGCCGGGATATTCGGCACCCCAGCCCAATCGTGGACAAAGTTGGATAACTATTCAAGGAAAGGAACGAGGCCAGTATCCTTTCATAGATGTCGCCTACTTGCCTGTAATGTGCATGCACTGCGATAATGCCCCTTGTGTCAAAGTAGCCAAGGATGGAGCAATATACAAGAGACCTGATGGCATCATTATTATTGACCCAGTCAAGGCAAAAGGACAGAAAAAGGTTGTCAACGCGTGCCCCTATGGGGCTATCAGGTGGAACGAAGAGCTTAAGGCACCTCAAAAATGCACTTTTTGTGCCCATCTACTCGATGATGGCTGGAAACAAACTCGCTGTGTACAATCCTGCCCTACCGGAGCGTTAAGCATGTATTATGTCGAGGATGCTGAGATGCAGGAAATCATCAAGGCCGAGAAGCTTGAAGTCTATCAGCCAGAACATAAAACCAGCCCTCGTGTCTATTACAAGAATCTGCATCGGTTTACCAGGTGTTTCATCGGTGGCAGCGTTGCGGTCCGAGTAGATGGCAAAGATGAATGTGCCGAAGGCGCTACAGTAACCATTTTCAATGCCGCCAACAAGAAAGTTAGCCAGTGTGTGACCGATAACTACGGCGATTTTAAGTTTGACGACCTTGAAGAGAATAGCGGCAAATACACGCTTCAGATAGCTTACACGGGTTATGACACAAAAACCATCGAGGTTGATCTGAAGAAGAGCCTTAATGCCGGGACAATCTTTCTCTAGCGCTCCCTAGCTATCTGCAGAAGTGTTGCGTAACACATATACAAAAGCCAAGTAGTATTAAGGTGACGTTCGGGTTATTTTGGATGCCGCTTTTCGGAGATTGCGATTTAAGATTTCCCTGATAATGAAAAATTTAGTTGCGTGCTCATGAATATTTGTTCTTATACCCTTGAAGAATATATCGAGCGGATCCAATCCTTTCATGGCTCTGTCGCCCCGGGCGTAGTCATTGGCGGATTTATGATAGATCTAGCGTACCAGCACCTTCCTGAAGAAGGACTGTTTGATGCTATCTGTGAAACTGCCAACTGTCTACCAGATGCCATACAGCTTCTCACGCCCTGTACCGTCGGGAACGGTTGGCTTAGAGTCATCAATATGGGCCGTTATGCCATGACTCTTTACGATAAATACAATGGTGAAGGGATACGGGTTTTTCTGGATTCGGCTAAGTTAGAATCATGGCCCGAGATTAAAAGCTGGTTTTTCAACCTGAAGCCCAAGAAGGAACAGGACTCTCAACTCCTGATGGAACAGATTAAGGAAGCCGGAGCAAATATTTGCAGTATCCAGCAAGTTAAGATTGCCCCCCGTTTCCTGAAAAAGCAGCATGGAACTGGATTTGCCATTTGTCCCAGCTGTAAAGAAGCTTATCCGCTTGATGATGGGGAAATATGCCTTGGCTGCCAGGGCGAAGCCCCTTACGTGGTATCTCAAATTCCGCATAATCCCGGAGCTACACACGAGGGGTGAAAAGAAAATTTTTTTATTATTTACTCAATGCTAAGCTCTTTAAGTGGTTTACCATCCTCATCCCAACCCCTTAGTTGATAGTATTCATTCACCATGTAGTTAAGCTCGTCTTTGGTAACCCGATGCCCATTGATAGGCTCATCTAATAAGCGTGCTGGCAGCATATCGTTTTCTTTGCTCCATCCTTCCCTGATGTTCATTAAATGCCTCAGGGTAGTTATATTATTAGCTAGCTCTCTTAGCCCTGACTCATCGAATTCCAAACCAGTTGTAGCTTTGATAAGCTTAATTGACTCTGGCCAACCGATCATGTCCCTAAAGAACCGACAGAGAATCATGGTATCCATAATTGTAAGCCTGTCTTCATAACCAATGTACGACTCTGCTTTTCCTTGTATTTCTGATGGATTTACTACCCCGCGTAGTTCAAAGATATAATATGTTGCTGGCAGGTGACAGGCTCCGCGTGGTGATGTGCCATAACCGAGTGCCATACCTTTAAGCACGCGGGGGTCATATCCAGCCGGCTCTAATCCTTTAACATGGATCGCCAGGTCTTCGGCACCCAGAACTTGACTCGCTTTATTTATCCCTTCTGCCAGCGTATCACCCAATCCTTCCCTCTGGCAAATTTTGTGTAGCAACTCCGCAGCATGGTCGGGATTACCATAATCAACCTTTTCAGAAAGTTTTCCTCTCTTAGATAACTCCATGCAGAAAGCCACTATATTACCGGCAGTTATGGTATCTATTCCGAGCCTATCACAGATGTCATTCAGGTATATGATTTCTGCCAGATCCAGGATCTTGCATAAGCCTCCGAAACTATAAATGGTCTCGTACTCTGGCCCTTCAAGAGTCAGCCCCCTGTGTCTTCCCTGGGTTACAGTAGTTAGTTTCCCGCAAGCAATAAAGCAACGTGTACAAGCCCTTGCTTTTACCTCGAAATCTCTTTGCATAGTTTCTGCAGAAATCTTTTCCCACCCCGGAAGTGTTCCCTTCGACCAATACTCAGCAGGAAAAGCGCCAGCCAGATTAGTTGTTGCCACCAGCATTGGTGTTCCCAATTCCCGGTACCTTCGAACTGTAGGGTCGTTTTTTCCTCGCTCTGTAAGGTCATGTACCAGACTATCCAGCAATCCTGGATCGGCTATTTCACATTTCTTTTCTCCGTGAAAGACCATGGCTTTGAGCTTCTTGGAGCCCATGATTGCTCCCATCCCTGTTCGGCCGGCATTGCGCCAGCGATTGTTCACAATACAAGCAAATCTCACCAGATTCTCACCAGCAGGGCCGATTACCAAAGCCTGGGCTCCAGGGATGTTAACTTTGCTCAGACATTGCTCCTCTGTCTCGTAGGTGCTATTTCCCCATAGGTCAGAAGCATCCCAAAATCTAGCTCCATCGGATGAGATTTCCAGGAACACTGGCGACGAGGAAGCCCCATGAACGACAATAGCATCGTAACCAGTTTTTTTCATCTGCGGAGCGAGATGACCTCCGGCATAGGAGTCAGCGAAAAAATTGGTCAGTGGTGATTTGCTGTAGACGCCGTAGCGGCTGGATCCTTGCATTTTTGTTGCTGTAGCTGGACCCGTAGCAAAAATGAGTACATTTTCGGGAGATAGGGGATCGATGCCCGCTTTTAGAGTTTTCCAGAGAAGATAGCAGCCCAACCCTCGCCCTCCTAGCCAGGAAGATAGTGCCTTGTCTTTTAGCTCTTCCACCCAGTAGGTTCGACCAGTTAAATCCACATGTAGTACTTTATTAAAAAACCCTTTCATCTTTTTCCCCTTCTCTTATATATACCTAGCGGGCTGCAGAGTTTACTACTTTGAATAGCTCGATTCGTAGATTTAGTTAGATTGCATAAAGGTTACTTGCTTATCCGCAATCCATCTTGTGTGCCTTAATGCGGCTTAGATGCCACCATTTCCACTGCCCTGAAAGAACTACGCACGAAGGGGCCTGAAGCTACATAGCTAAAGCCCATCCTCTCACCTAAGCTCTTATACTCTTCGAACTCCTGTGGAGTAACATACCTTGCCACTGGGTGGTGCTTCGGTGATGGTGTCAGGTATTGCCCGATAGTCAGAAAATCACACTGTACTGTACTGAGCTCTTCCATTACATTTACTATCTCGTCATGGTACTCTCCCAACCCCACCATCAGCCCGGATTTGGTTAATATGTTTCTATTCAGGAATTTCACTGTCCGTAATAGATTCAAGGAGCGATGGTAATCAGCTTTGGGGCGCACCTCGGAGTATAGGCGTGGCACAGTTTCCACATTATGATTAATAACTTCTGGGGAGCTGTCCACAACAGCTTTGAGTGCCTCGAGAGAGCCCTCAAAATCAGGAATGAGAACCTCGATGGTGGTCTGGGGACTGGTTTGCCTGATGGCGTTTATCGTTCTGGTGAAGTGTGTGGCTCCTCCATCGGGAAGGTCGTCCCTGGTTACTGAAGTAACGACGACGTGGTGCAACTTCAGTTTACTGACAGCTCGGGCGACATTCCAGGGCTCATCTGTATCAAGGGCAACCCCCTTTCCTTTGTTGATAGCACAAAAACTGCAATTACGGCTACAAATATTTCCCATAATCAGGAAGGTAGCAGTCTGATGTGAAAAACATTCCCCCAGGTTGGGGCATAGGGCACTCTGGCAAACGGTATGAAGTGATAGCCCATCGATTAGCGCGCTCATCTCAGCAATGATGGATGTGGATGGAGCCTTCTTTATCATCCACACCGGATGTTTACTTGACATAACGTAATAGCTCCTTGGCAGATTCTTGTCTAATCTTCATATTAAAAACCTTTGTCCAATGCTCAATTATACATGAGATTATATTCTCTAAAGTGATGTCGTGTACCAGCAACCGTGACATCGAGGTTACCTGCCTATCAATAATACCGCAAGGAGTAATGTAGGTGAAGTACTTCAGGTCGGTGTTCACATTCAGAGCGAAGCCATGCATGGTGACCCAGTGGATAACCTGAATTCCCAATGCGCAAATCTTGTCTTGTCCTACCCAGACACCAGGATATTCAAGGTCGCGATTTGCCGTAATAGAGAAGGTAGCCAGGGCTCGTATGATTACCTCCTCCAGGTGACGTACATATTGTGTTGTACCTATTCCTTTTGCCCTGAGGTCGATAATCGGATATCCTACTAATTGTCCTGGGCCATGGTAGGTAATGCCTCCTCCTCGGTCGATATGGAAAGTAGCTATTCTTTCTTGAGCCAGCAGATCTCTCGGGGCAATGATGCCTTCCTCATTTCCAGATACTCCAATCGTCAGTACTGAAGGATGCTGAAGAAACAAGATTGTATCTGGAATCTCATCGGCAATGCGGGCTGACACCAGCTTATTTTGCAGTCGCAGGGCTTTCTCATAATCAACTGTGCCCAGATCATATATCTGACACAGGCTTGTCTTAGAGGTGAATCCTCTACGCAGCTTAGGAATGGATGGTTTTTCCTTCAACATTTAGAGCAGCTTCCATCACTGCTTCCGATAGGGTGGGGTGCGCATGAATGGTAGAGGCAATGTCTTCAAAAGTGGCTTCCAATTTCATTCCGAGAACAGCCTCAGCGATTAACTCAGTGGCTTGAGGGCCGATTATGTGTATGCCCAGAATTTCCCCATATTTGGCGTCGGCAATAATTTTTACTATACCCGCTGTCTCATTTTGTATTACTGCCCTACCGCTAGCGGTAAAGGGGAACTGCCCGACCTTAATATTCCCATACTTCTCTCTGGCTAAAGTTTCAGTTAGCCCAACCCCTGCTACTTCAGGGGAAGTATAAACACACCGGGGGACAGTGCGATAATCCATCTTGCTCTCAGCACCCAGTGCATTCTCCACTGCACACTTACCCTCTTCCATGGCCTTATGAGCTAGCATGAGCCCTCCCGTTACGTCACCGATGGCATAGACGCTCGGAACATTAGTCCCCAGGTATTCATTGACAACTAGCCTGCTTTTATCCATGGCAAGACCCACTTTATTTACTCCAAGGTCATCGATACAGGGTTGTCTTCCTACAGCGATCAGTACCTTATCTGTTGCTATTTCTTGTTTGCTACCATCTTTGGTGGTGAAAGAAACTTTCTTACCTTGTTTGTCGCTCCCGATGTTGGTGACCATGGCATCAGTGAAGACTTCAATGCCTTCTTTCTTTAATATATCCTCGAGCATGCGGGCAATTTCTGCATCCTCGGCGGGCAGTATTTGAGGCATCATCTCTATAATAGTTACCTTGCCTCCCATCTTGTGTATGATCTGGGCGAATTCCAACCCAATTACCCCTCCACCGATAATGGCCACGCTCTTCGGAAGCTGGCCCATGGTCAAAGCTTCATCACTGCTTATGACACCGGGCTCATCGATGCCCTTAATGGGAACTGTAGAGGGCTTCGAGCCCGTGGCAATAATGATGCTGTCAGAACTTATTCTATCGTTTCCTCCTAAAATTCCCACTGTCTTGGAATCAATCAGAGCACCGGTGCCTTTAATGACCTTAATCTTGTTCTTTCTCATCAGATAGGCAACGCCATCTACCAACCGCTTTACTACAGCTTCCTTCCGTTTGATTACCGCTGAGAAATCCAGAGATATCTTCTCCACTGAGATGCCAAAGGTTTCGGAATGCTTGATTTTCTCGAGAAGGTCAGCTGATTGCAGTAATACTTTGGTGGGGATGCAACCGCGGTTGAGACAAGTTCCCCCGAGAGCGTCCTTCTCAATTAAGGTAACTTGTGTGCCCAGTTGGGCTGCTCTGATGGCGGCTACATAGCCACCGGGTCCACCACCAACTATTGTGATGCTCTTGGCCATTATTTTTACCTCTTAATTTTAGGGACTAACTAAGACGCTATAAAACATAAGTGCAGGGTTTTCGATGTAATCTTTCAGGCTCTTTAGAAATTGTGCTCCGATAGTGCCATCCAGAACACGGTGGTCAATAGACAAGGTCATTGTCATCATGGGTCGGATTACTATTTGCCCATCTCTTACCACTGCCTTGTCCGCAATGCGACCAACAGCCAAAATGGCTGCCTCAGGGGGTTGGAGGATAGCACTGAACTGGTCTATCCCATACATCCCCAGATTGGAAAGAGTGAAAGTACTGCCCTTCATTTCTGCCATGCTGAGTTTGCGTTCTCTGGCTTTCTGAACTAGCTCAGCCCTAGCTCGGGCAATCTCGGTTAATGATTTCCTATTAGCCTGGCGAATAACAGGGACAACAAGCCCTCCTTCAACAGAGGTAACCAATCCTATGTCTATTCGTTTGAAGAGCTTGACGGACCCATCAAAGTAGGCACAATTCATGGAGGGGTTATCCTCCAATGCTTTCGCTACCATCTTAATAAGCAAATCAGTGATGGTCGAACGTATTCCGATTTTGTTCTCTATAAGCGGCACCAACTGTTTATTGGTCTTCATCAATTCCTGGGTTTCAACTTCTACCGTGAGATAGAAATGCGGTGATTGGAAGCTCTCCGTCATACGTCTGGCGATGACCTTGCGCATGGACGACAGCGATGCAACTTGCTCCTCAGCCAATTCCACCTCTTCCCGGGTAGGTCGAGCCACTGCTACCTTGCTTTCCTCCATAGCCCGCAGGACATCTTCCCTGACTATTCTGCCACTTGGGCCTGTTCCTCTGATAGAGGTTATATCGATGTTATGTTCCCTGGCTATTCTCTTTGCCAGTGGAGAAGCCTTTATGGCTCGGCCTTCTGTCGGTGCCTCAAACACTTTAGCTCGCGCTTCTTCCTTTGGCACAGTTACAGGCTTTTGAGTTCTTGCTGCTTCCCTAGCTGTGGCTACCAACACCGGCGCCTCAGGCACTTTTTCTCCTGGCTGAATAATATAGGCGATGATTGTTCCTACAGGCAGCTCTTCTCCCTCTTGGGCCATTATCTTGCCTAAGATGCCTGATCCCTCTGCTTCAATCTCGAAAGTTACCTTTTCAGTTTCTATTTGGACAACACCCTCACCCTTTTTGACCAGATCCCCCTCCTTTTTCAGCCACTTCACGATTTTCCCCGTGCGCATTGCCTCATCGAGTTTTGGTAGTATTATTGCAGTAGCCATCTCTCCATCTCCACTAGTTTTCTATCAGTTCTTGCCTTTGAGATTAATGCATTAGTTTAGCCAAGTTTTAGCTCGGCTGGGATTTCCTTACCCGTCAATTCAAATGCTCCCTTGATGATGTCATTCTCGTTAGGTAGGACATAATCTTCCAACTTAGGGTTGAAGGGGATAGGTGAGTCTAAGGCTGTCACTCGTTTGATCGGTGCATCCAAATAGTCAATGCCCTCTTCAGCAACGACAGCGGCTATCTCTGCACCAAATCCTCCCGTTTTACAAGCCTCATGAACTATCATTAATCTGCTTGTCTTCTCTACTGAATTCAGTATAGTGTCCTGGTCTAATGGTTTCAGAGTCCGTGGGTCGATTACCTCCAAAGAAATGCCATATTTTTCTAGGGTTTCGGCAGCTTTCAAGGTTAGAAGAAGGCTTTTGGAATAGGCGACAGCGGTGATATCTTTACCCTGGCGTTTAACTTCTGCTTTCCCCAGTGGTATCAGATACTCTTCCTCAGGAACCGGACCTGATTCATTATAAAGCCCCTTGTGTTCAATAAATATAACTGGATTATCGTCTCTTATGCTTGATTTCAGCAGCCCTTTAGCATCATAAGGAGTGGATGGCATAACCACTATAAGTCCTGGAATATGTGTATAGAGTGCTTCTAGAGATTGGGAATGGTGAAGTCCTGCAGCTTTACCACCACCACCCTGAGTCCGAATCACCAGTGGTACCTTTACCATACCACCGGTCATGTAGCGGAACTTGGCTATCTGGTTGAATATTTGGTCCAGGGCGAGGAGAGAGAAGTCAATGTACATTATTTCAGCCACTGGTCGTGTGCCTACCAGGGCGGCTCCCAGTGCAGCACCCGCTATCGCCGATTCAGCTAAGTTTGTGTTCCTTATCCTCTCTCGTCCGAATTCCTCTAGTAGCCCCTGGGTTACCTTGTATGCTCCACTATATTCCGCAATATCTTCACCCAAAAGGAAAACTGACTTGTCGCGTCTCAGTTCCTCCCCAAGAGCTTCACGTACTGCTTCTCTGTAGGTTAAATCTCGCATCTATACCCCCCCTGACTTTTATGCTGATGGACAGTAGATGTTATTAAGGGCATCTTCTATCCTAGGTTCCGGGCTCTCCATGGCGAACTTGACTGCCTCATCAAGTTCTCTGTTTATGCTGGCCTGGATTTCCTCAATTTCTGATTTAGTAATTACCTTTGCCTTTAAAAGGCGGCCTTGAAGCCTTTCGATAGGATCGCGTTGCTTCCACTCCTCAATTTCCTCTTTAGTCCTATAGCTGGTACCGGGGTCGCCCATATGGTGTCCATAATATCTATAGGTGATAGCATCAATAAGGGTAGGACCTCCGTCTTTTCTGGCTCTATCTATTGCCTCGCTGGCAACATTGGCAACAGCCTCAGCATCATTTCCGTCAACAGTTACCCCGGGAATCCCGTAGGCTTTGGCTCTATCAGACAGTTGCTCCAGCTTACAATAATATTTTACCGGAGTGCTCATTCCGTACTGGTTGTTCTCGACGACGAAGATTACTGGCAGGTTCCATATTGCTGCCAGACCAATGCCCTCGTGGAAGGCACCGGTACAGGTTGCAGCATCGCCCGTGAAGCATACAGTTACTCTATCGAGGTTTTGCATCTTGCAACCCAGTGCAACGCCGCTGGCTATAGGAACACCGGCACCAACAATTGCGGTGGCTCCAAGCATGTTGAGGTCTGCTGCCACGATATGCATAGAGCCTCCTCTACCTTTGTTATACCCTGTCTCCTTGGCATAAAGCTCTGCCATCATCTTATCGAATTTGGCTCCCTTAGCGATGATATCGCCGTGGCCTCTATGCGTAGTCAAGATGTAGTCATCATCCCTCAGGAATGCGCAGACTGAAGACGGGATTGCCTCTTGTCCAATTGAAGAATGGATAAAGCCAGGCAAGATGCCTTTGCGATATTCCGCAATTGCCCTTTCTTCAAAGGCACGGATCCTTAACATTTTGATAAAAATTTCCTTAAGCTTTTCACTACCTATTTTCTGCATATTCACTCCTTCAACTTTCTTCTGAAGGTTAGCACAGTGGGCATAGAAAGTCGTAGTCGAATAAAATTGTGTCAGATTAGTGCTGCCTTGTCAATTTTGGGTAGTGGGTCAATTTGAGCAGAGTTTAGTAGACTTTGACACAGCCAACACATATTTCTATAATACGAATATAGTCCAAAAATCCGGGGGGGGGCGTGAGCCAGTTTTCTAAAACAACCAAGGCACAAGCACCAAAATTATTGAAACCCAAATTCTTATGTTGCCTTTGTTCGATAATACTCAATACGCTACGAGCTTGAGGTGCTAATTAGTTATTTGGTTAATTAGAAATGAAGTGATATCATAATAATAATCTTATTGAGGAGGGATTAAAATGACTGTTGGCACTATGGCGGTTGACTTTGAAGAGAGAATTAACTATGACAGGTTGCGCCGGGAACGTTTGGCAAAAGCGAAAGAGCAGCTTAAGGCACACGGCCTAGGAGCCATCCTGTGCTACGATTTTGACAATATCCGCTATATTACTGGAACCCATGTGGGAGAATGGGCCAGGAATAAAATGCAGCGATATGTAATTCTCCCCAAGGATTCAGACCCTCTTCTCTATGACCCGGCTGCCCCGGCAAAGCGAAAGAGCGCACCATGGATAGCGGACCGGGTTTTCCCTGCGGTTGGGTCGATGAGAGGTGCCATACCACCTGAGGTGGGAAATGTCGAAGCCTTAGCTAAGTCAGTAAAAAAAGTCCTTTCAGATTACGGAGTAGCCAACGACCCGCTGGGTGTTGACATTGTAGATGTTCCGTTTCTCAGGTCGCTGGAAAAGGAGAATGTAAAGGTAGTAGATGGCCAGCAGGCAATGTTGGATGCCAGGATCATCAAGACCAAAGACGAAATTGAGCTCTTAAAGCTTGCCGGCGCCATGGTGGACGCAGCCTACGCAGAAATTGTTAAGAATATTAGACCAGGGATACGGGAAAATGACCTGGTTGCAATCGCCAACCATTTGCTGTTCACCCTCGGGTCTGATCTGGTAGAGTGTGTGAACAGTGTTTCTGGACCTCGAGCTCAACCTCACCCCCACACTTTTGGCGATAGGATTATCCGGCCGGGAGACATGGTTTTCCTGGATATTATGCACTCTTTTAATGGCTATCGAACGTGTTATTATCGCACCTTCATCTGTGGCAAGCCCTCCAAAGCACAACTTGAGGCTTATGAAAAAGCCTGGACATGGTTGAAAAAATCTATGGACGCAGTCAAGCCCGGAGCAACCACGGCGGACGTAGCAAAATGCTGGCCCAAAGCAGAAGAATTCGGATTTAAAGATGAACGTGAGGCATTTTTGCTTCAATTTGGCCATGGTGTTGGAATGAGCATTTGGGAGAAACCAGTTATATCCAGGCTCTTTTCGTTAGATAAACCGTTTCCTATTAAAGAAGGAATGACATTCGCTCTCGAAACTTATTGCCAATCCGCGGATGGAAATGGAGCAGCCAGAATTGAAGAGGAGGTTATGGTCACCAAAGACGGATGCGAAAGACTGTTTAAGTTCCCTTGTGACGAACTGATCTCTTGCGGGCTTCCTGGATCCATGGCTTATTGAAGTAGAGATTCCAAACCCAGCCTGATTAATACCCAAAAGATGTATATTTCTTTGTGAATATGCTTCGATAAAGTACAATGGTGTGAGCGAATTCTAGAAATCATCTAATGAATATAAAGAAAGGGGGGATGAAATTCTAAGATAGGGTCATTCTAAAGCCGAAATTGGTATTTGAAGCAAGAAGTAGCCAATATGTAACACAGGAGGGAACATGAGCAAGAAAGTAGGGTTTATTGGTTTGGGAACCATGGGGCAGCCCATGGCGGGGCGACTGCTGGAGTCTGGCTTTTCCCTTACGGTGTGGAACCGGACAAAAGCTAAGACAGAGGAGCTAGCCAAAAAAGGTGCCAAGGTTGCTGGTTCTCCCAAAGAAGTAGCTGCCCAATCAGACGTGACCATCACTATGATTTCAGATGGCCCTGTCCTGAAAGAGGTGACTCTGGGCGCTAATGGAGCTCTTGCTGGTGCCAAATCAGGAAGTATCTTGGTTGACATGAGCACGGTTGACCCCGAGAGTTCTGCCGAGGTGGCCAAAGCAGCGGAGGCGAAAGGAGTGAAAATGCTCCGAGCACCAGTATCCGGGAGCACTGTACTGGCAGCAGGCGGTAAGTTGACTATCTTTGTTTCGGGAGATAAACAGGCATATGATAATTGTCAGGATATCTTTGGTGCCATGGGGCAAAAAATGTTCCACGTGGGAACTGGAGATGAGGCACGTTATCTCAAGCTTGCCCTGAATATGATGGTAGGGACAACTTTACAGATGCTGGCTGAAGCAGTAACTTTTGGCGAAAAAGCAGGCTTGCAGTGGGAGCAGTTGCTAGAGATTATCGCAAATAGTGTTGTAGCCTCACCACTTGTTGGCTACAAGGTTGGACCACTGGCTAAGCGAAGTTTTGCCCCAGCGTTTACTGTATCCATGATGGCAAAGGACTTTGATCTGGCTCTTGCCGCCGGGCAAAAACTAGGAGCACCTATGCCTACCATTGCCCTAGTACGTCAATTTCTCGGCATGCTTCAGGCAACAGGTAAAGGCGATTTGGATTTTTCAGCCTTAGTTATGCTAATGGAGGAAGTTGCAGGCATAAAGCATTAGAAATTTGCAGTTAAATAATATTCTAAATAAAAAAGGAGGAGATTACTAATATGGCAGACAAAGCAATTTTAAGGCGGATGAGGGATATCCAGTCAGGTTGTCCACCAAAACACACTAACACGGATGCCTTTGTTTTGGCGAATAAAGCTACGGTTGGGTGCAAGAGCATCGAGTTCTTCCTAACCGAAATTCGCCCAGGTGGGGAAGCCGAAGAGGATGTCCACCCAATTTCTGAGCATGCCTATTTCATTCTCTCTGGAAGAGGACTGGCCAAGGTTGAGGGTGAGGAAATTAAGGTAGAGCCTGGTGATTGCCTTTATATTCCCCCAGGAGCCAAACACGGCATTAAGCCAATAGGAACAGAAACTCTCAGGTTCGTGGTCTGGATGGCACCTCCGCGGCAATCGTAACACACTGCTGCTAACAAGGGCGTGAAGCTAGCATAACGGTTAGAGTAGCAACTATACGGGATGGAACGCATGGGATCAGCATAGCTGTGCCTAACCGATTGGTAGGGGAGTGGACAGATAGCCGGGCGAGAGCGTTTACCGTTACCGATAAATATGGCGTTAGTCTCTCTGGCAGAGACGGCGCCCAGCGATATTTGCTAATTATGCCCGGAACACCTCTCCGAGGTCAACAGCTTTCTGATACCGAAGCAACTATAGTCGTACGCATGTGATAAAGCCCAATGCCTATATATGAATTCTTCTGCCCCAAGTGCGGAAGGGAGTTCGATTTAATGCGCCTAATGAGCCAAGCTGACAAGCCAGCTTTTTGTCCCCAATGTGGAACTCAGGGTGAAAAGTTGATCTCAGCGTTCGCCTCAAAATCAGGCTTTTACTTAGGCGTACCTGAGAAGGGAGCCTTCAGGAAAACTCAGAAAGGAAACAGCCAGAAAGCAAGTCAACCTACCAGATAACCAGGACTGGCATTAGCTATAGCTGGAGCTATACCAATAATGCCTGAATCACCGCCTAGTGGCCAATTGTAACAGGGAGCGGTAAGCTCGAGTGCCGCGTATGAAGCCCATAATACCCTGTGGTATCAGTAACATTATGACAACTAGTATTGCACCCTGTAGAAGCAGGCTGATTGCACCGTATCTAGCTAGCATGAACAACAAAACGACAGAGACGATCGTGCCAATAATCGGCCCTAATTCAGTGCGCAAGCCTCCAACGACGGCACCGAGAATCGCTATCATTGTCCAACTTATATTGAAGGCGCTGAGCGGCTCTATATGTGCTTGGCGAATGTACCATATGGCCCCGGCCATTCCCGTTACGAAGGCACCAATAACAAAGGAGTACAACTTTAATCGGAAAACGTCTATCCCAGAACTTGCCGCAGTGTCATCATTATCGCGAATCGCCGCAAGTCCCAATCCCAGTCTGGAACGCAAGATGAACCGCATGATTAGAATTGAACCAATCCCAACAACCAGAGCAAACCAGTAAACCTCCGCCAGGGAAAACTCAGCTGCACCTTTTAGCGCGTAGCCGGCACCCCCACCCGCTAGCGCATGTCCGAGAACAGGTCTCCAAAGAAGAAACACATACTTCAGTGCTTCAGGTACAACTAGTGTCCCGATAGCGAAATAGATGCCTCTCAGCCTGAAGACAGGAAAAGATATGAGTAGAGCAAATAGGGCAGCTACTATGGCTCCAGCTATTATTCCTAGAGGAATAGGTAAACCGAACCACGAGCCCATTATTAGGGTGTATCCTCCCAGCCCAATGAACGCTGGCATGCACAGGGTTATCAGACCAGAGTAGCCACAATGCAAGTTCCACATATTCGCTATAGCTACGTATATGGCAAAGACGAAGATGTACAGGAGCCACTGCTGGGGTGCCCTTACTACTGGCAGCACCGCCAGCACAACTGCGACCGCTGCTATCGATATCAATCCTGCCCCCAATCGTGGAATGGTAACCCTCATGTTCCTCCTAACGGCCGAATATGCCTTGTGGCCTCACAGCTAATACTACGAGCACTATGACGTAAAGAATAAGCATCTGGGCGGTAGCACCGGCGAAATAGCCACCAAGAGTTTGAGCTAACCCCAGAATCATACCCCCTATAAATGTCCCCAGCATGCTGCCTAAACCTCCTATTATGACTGCGCCAAAGGCGATGATGAGAAAGGATACTCCTGATGTCGGGGTAAACGGAAAGGTCAACCCAAGGAACACGCCGGCTATAGCCGCAGTTACCATGGCTATAGCAAAGGCGAAGGCATATACGCGGTTAATATTTATCCCCATCAAATGAGCTGCTCTCCTATCCTGAGAGGCAGCATTAATAGCTTTGCCCAAGTAAGTCCTGCTCATGAATTCACGGAGGAGGAGCACCATAATTAAAGCGGCAATAAAATCCAGCAGATATACCAGCGGGACATGAACCACGCCAACGCTAAGATTTTCAAGGGCATAAGGCGTTGTTAAACCCCTTCCATACGGCGTCCAAAGGAGTTGAACAGAATTTTGAATTACAAGGGAAATCCCAAGGGCAATTAGCAATGGAGCTTCCATTGATACTCCAAAAGCCCGGCTCATGAGATATTTTTGAATAGCGAAACCGATTCCAAACAATAGGGGTATAATAATGACTAAGCTTAGAATAGGGTCTAGCCCAAACATCGCAAATTTACGGCCAAAGAGTTCGCCAGTCATTGCAAAAAAAGCAAAGTAGGTGCCTAATATGACCAGGTCCCCATGGGCTACGTTTATCAGCCTCATAACCCCGAAAACTATCGAAAGACCCAGGGCAATCAAAACGTATAATCCGCCCAAAAAGATACCCATAATTATGGGTGTAGATAAGTCAACTAAAAATGCCATCTATAGCACGTCCTTTTTATATGCCGAAGTAAGCCTTTTTAACCTCTTCTTCTTCTCTAAGCTGAACAGCGGTGCCGCTTAAGGTTACACACCCTGTCTCTAATATATATGCCCGATCTGCTTCCTGAAGAGTGCGCCTTACATTCTGCTCCACAAATAGTATGGTAATGCCAGTTTCCCTGATCTCGGCCAGGGCTTTAAATAATTCGTTCACTACAATAGGAGCTAAACCAAGCGACATTTCGTCTAGAAGCATAAGTTCGGGGTCTGCCATTAAGCCACGCGCGATTACCAGCATTTGCTGCTCGCCGCCACTGAGCGTTTTAGCTGTTTGCTTCTTTCTTTTTTCTAATATAGGGAAGTGCTGATAAACTCTCTTGAGGTTTTCTGCTTTCTTATACCTTGCTCTACGACCATATGAACCTATTATGATGTTATCTATGACGCTCATTTCAGGGAATATCCCTCTTCCTTCTGGGACCTGTGTGATGCCAAGTTCGACTACGTGGTGGGGCTCTGAGTTGGTGATATCATTTCCTTCAAATTCAATGTGACCCTTGGCAGGATGAAGCAAGCCTGATATTGTGTCCAGCAGTGTAGATTTACCTGCTGTATTGGCACCAATAAGGGCTACCATTTCACCACTTCTCACTTCCAGTGACACATCCCACAGAGCTTGAAAAGTGCCATGGAATACATCTATATTGCTAACTTTCAATAATACTTCTTGAGCCATTTTATATTACGAATATTATTGTTAAATCATGCACCGAAGTAAGCTTCGATTACCTTGCTATCCTCCATTACCTCCTTGGGCTTGCCTTCGGCGATTTTCACGCCTTTATCTATCACTATAATCCTATCAACCGCCTCCACTATTACTCTCACAACATGCTCAACCAGTATAACTGTTTTACCCATTTCACGTATTTCTTTTACCATGGCTAATACCCGCGGAATTTCCACGTCGGTTGAACCTGCAGCTATTTCATCGAGCATTATTAATGCTGGATTGCTCCCCAGGGCTCTGGCTAGCTCAAGTTTTTTAAGATTTAACGTTGTTAAATCTCTAGCTAGCATATCTTTCTGCTGTGAAAGACCCACAAGGTTAAGTATCTTGGCATCTTCAATCCCAGCCGCTTTTTTGAGTTCACTCCCGTATGTTGCCGCCACCAGAATGTTCTCCCGCACTGACAAATTGGTAAACGGCTGAGGAATCTGATAAGTTCTGGCAATTCCAAGGTGGCAAATTTTATGTGGCGGCAGACCCACGATGTCATTTCCCTTGAACCTTATGGCTCCAGAGTCAGGTTGGTATTTACCAGCTATGACATTTAGCAGCGTTGTCTTGCCAGCACCGTTTGGGCCCATCAAGCCTACGACTTCACCCGCCTGCATATCGAAACTTAAGTCACTAACAGCAACTATTCCTCCGAAACGCTTATTTACTCCAACGACTGAAAGAATCGGCGCTTCCAACGTCATCACCTTTCTCTGGCTTAAAACCAGGTGAAAAATTTTCAAAAAAGGCCGTCGACATTGATTTTTCTGTCTTCCTCCACTGACAAACTGGCATGTCTTCTGGACAAGGCAGTCCACGGCGGCACTACCTATGTCATCCAGCAGTAGCTCTCATAAAGTTTCTTTGTTGCCGAAGTGGTATGCCACCTTCTTTTCCAAGCGAGGACCAATAGTGCAGACCACCGTAGCCAGCTCCCTAGTGAGGATAGAAGCGAAGGAAGCAGCCAACCTTGAAGCGCCGTGCCGTTCTTCAGGTATACTTTATACTTGGTCATGGCGTACCTCGGCTATCAGATACGATTCATAGACGATGTCTGGCTCTAGCAAGTGAAGGTCGTTCACACTGGCTAGCAGTTCCTCCAATAAAGTCACAATCTCTGCCTGTAGATTTGAATGCTTACCAATTCCCACCCGACACAGTACTTGCTCCACGTCCAGGGCCAGAGAGACATCCCAAAGGACGGGCATCAGTTTCTCCCGAAGTGCAGAATAGTGCTGATAAACTCCATAAAGTGCCGACCAGTCCCTTTTCTTTGTATTTATCTGTCAACGGTAAACGCCGTATTCCCTGGTGAATTCTATCATTGCCCTCATATTTTCAGGCTTCGCATCCTCGCTCGCCATAGATGCATCCATAATAAAGCCTCCTCCCTCACCAAGGACATCTATAAGCTCTTTACAGTAGTCTCTGACTTCTTGAGGAGTCCCTAGGACCAACAATCGCATTGGGACGCTACCTCGGAAGCATACACGGTCGCCAAGTATTTTCTTTGCCTTATGAATGTCTACATTCTCAAAGTGATATATACACTTTCCTTTAGGGACGTCCTTAATAATCTCTAGACGCGATGTGTAATCCCCCTCAATGAGCAAATTGGGCACTAGCCCGTGGTCGATCAGTCCTAACATGACCTTTTTTAGAGTAGGCCAGTAAAATTCCTCAAACTGTTTCAGGGACAGGAGGCCACCTTTGCCATCACGGCTGGGAGCTGTGCCCTTGTGGAGAGGCACGAATGTAATAGGAATTCCAGTAATCTTGGCAGTAGCTATCGCCATATCAAGTAGTATCCGCGCAAATTTTTCGCAAGCCTCTTTGACGGCCTCTGGCTGTCTATACATATCTAACACCATCCCATTTGTTCCTCTTAGGGTGTCTGAAATGGCGTCGAAGGGGGCTCCGGCAAGGGCCCCGTTCCAACAGGGGAAGCCGAGCCCGTTCATTTCCTTAGCAAACGAAGTTAAGAATGCAATATAATTCAAAGAGGCTTGTCCTGCCTCTAGCAACTTGTGGGTTGCCTCCATGCCTTCCGGAGTACCAAAGGCAAATAGATTGGGATAGATAGTAAAGTACGCGAACAAGTTGCGCAAAGGCGAAAGTGCCTCGAAAGCCTTTAGATTCCCGCACACACGTGGCAGGTACTTTCTCAGCATGAAATCGGAGGGGTCGTTGATTAAGGCGTCATATTCGTCTGCCTTCATATATTCCTCTTCAACAAACTGGTGTCCCATGCTCAAGTCGATACCATGACCAGGCCATCTAAGTTGCTTAACATCGAGGGCATCCAATAGCGGGCCAACGCTAAAGAAGATGGGTGCCTGATATGCATCTGGCTCAAGTTCTGTAATTGTTTTTCTGGTTGCCCGCCTGGCTATCTCAGTGTCATACACAACGTCATAGCAACTCACATTAGAATATCTAGCGTAGAAATACTCCCACATTGGTACAAACGGTACCCTATCTGGTTTTTTAAGTTGTATGGCGTCGGCAATCCTTTTTGTTCTTTTTTTGTAAGCCTCCTCGGCTTCTTTACTGACAAACTCAATACCCGGTGCTGAGCACCATAATTCTAGCTGCTCTTGTGTTTTATCAATAACCTTTTCCATCTTTCTTCACCTCCTAACTAGCCCTCTGGCGAGGATTCTTATTTGGCTCTACCCACGCTCTGGCTAGCTGTACTGCCGCCATGGCATCTTGCCCATAAGCATCGGCTCCAGTATATTTCCTGATTTCCTCATCAATCACACCACCGCCAATCATAATCTTCACCTTATCCCGCGTACCAGCAGCTGTTATAGCAGCCACTGTTTCCTTCATGGCGTCAAACGCTAGTGTCAAAAAGCCGCTCAACCCAACGATGTCGGCACCAGTCTCCTTTATCTTGTCAACGAATGCCTGAGGGGGCTGGTCGACACCAAGGTTATAAACTTCAAAACCGTTGGTATCAAGCATAAAGTCCACGATATTTAAGCCAATATCGTGGATATCCCCAGCAACAGTTCCCAGAACAACCTTCCCCAAGCGTTTTACCTCAGCCTCTTTGGTCAACCTAGGCTTAACCATTTCGGTTATTTGTTTCAGTATCTCACCGGAGTATATGAGGTCGGGTATGAAGTATTCACCAGCGGCAAACCGCTTGCCCACGATCTCCATAGCACTTTTGCTGTCTTCCAGTATTTTCATAGGATCAGCGCCCTTATTCAGACGTTCCTTTACAACTTTCAGAGCTTCCTCTTCCTTTAAGTCTGACATTAAATTAATTAAATCTTCAGCCATAAATCAACCCTCCTTTCTTTTCAGCCACGGCGTTCAATATATCTTAATTTTAGACATACCTCTAACACGTTAACACAAACCGCTATCTGTCTAAACGGTTCCTGTCGACTACCAAATTGAATGAACAGAGATTAAGCAAACGGGGATATCTCTCGCATCATAGCAAAGGATATCCCCGTTGCCATAGACATCTTACTTGTAGGGGATGGGGAATACCGCCTCAGCCTCCACTGGGCAGAAGTCGTGATAGGAAATGATTACTGGACATTCCCATACCCATGGTTTGTCAGTCTTCTGCCACTGGCCAAAAAAGAGTGGTAACCGGCTAAAGTGCTCCTCTTCGGTAAACTTAACACGATTAGTAACTGTCATCAAATCGGTTTCCCCTATAGCTTTATTAACCGCCTCTGCGTTAAGTGTGCCTGCCCTTTCGATGGCGTCAACCAGGACTTGAATTGAAGGATAGCCATGCCCTATAGCTGGGTTTAATGGTTGACCTGTAGCTTTAACCCATCTTTCATAGAGGGACATTGGAGTTGTGCCACCAATACCGGGGGAATCTTTAAAGTTTGGGGACCACCATGTGTCTCCAGCAACACCAAGTGGGAGGTCACCACCCCAGGAATTTGCATCTATATAGAAAAGGTGAGCTCTTACGGCAACAACGATCTTAGGCTGAAAGCCCTGCGCTTGACACTGTCTCCACATCGCCCCAAAATCAGGGCCAGGACAATTGCCCCAGAGCATTTCACAACCATAGTTCTTCCACTCTTTTATTATAGGCGTAAAGTCCGTAGTTCCCATGGGAAACAGGCCCAATTTTCTTTCTGCACCCAAAACATCAAGCCCCCATTCTCCTAGTGCTGGAGGCATGTTTGCGTACCAACCTACACCATCTGGGTCATCTGAGGCGAAGACACCTGCTTTCTTGTTGGTCTTGTTACCGAACATATCCAGCATGCCTAGCCATTGATCCGTTGAGGTATATCCCTTTTTATTATACCGGAAATCTCCCTCTGCAGCTGGGATAACTATAGCAAAACCCGTAAACCAGGTGTATGGCCAAGGTGGGTCAACCGTCCCCCGCACAGACAGCCAGGGTTCCAACGGACCACCTGAGACAATATGTGGGACCTTATACTGGTCAGCTAAGTTAGCTATAGGGATGTGCATCTCGCACGGCGAATCAGGTGATACAAGAAACCGTACATTATCCCTGAGAATCAGGTCTTCAGCAAGACTCCCTACCTTTTGCGGGTTGCTCTCGCTATCGGCGACTATAAGTCGCATGGGTATTTTCGCTCCGTACTCTTTTACATATACTCCACCTTGCTTATTGATATCCTCGACGGCCGCTTTATACCCAAATGTGCAGCCTTCACCAAAACCGGCAAACATGCCCGTCATCGACGCAACGCTGCCTATGAGGATTTCTTTCACAGCCGGTGGCGCCGCTGGACCCGGTGTTGCTGGTGCAACACAGCCGGAGAAAATCAACCCGGTTGCCAATAAAATCGCCAATGGAATTAACAGAAACTTTTTCATTGTTGCTTACTCCTTTCGTTAAAGATTTTGAAGTATATTATCCATTACCCAATTTACCCTCCTCACATGATACTCTCCTTTCTCTAATGAGATTATCACATATCAGCTTCCCCTAGAGCTTTATTAATCTCAGTAGTCATCCCCCTGTATTCCCAAGGTGGCGTAACTTCCATCCACATACCCATCCATGGTTTCATAGGACCAGTTGCACTAACAAAATGTTTATAAGTCTGCTCAACCTTAATTAATTATCTCTTTTCTCACCCCCTAGAGTACCTTACTCAATTATATATTACATGTCAAGGGGGCGAATTGCCTCATAATTAATGTTACCGAAAGTGGTATCGTTGTGGAGTGCCCTGGATGTGTGTTCCCGATTTAAACTGATCGGCTATTCACGGGAGAAATCGTGGACTAACGGTTTATGCTAGTATCTCTGGGTTATTTCCTGGCTACGCTCACATGGGGTTAAGTCAACCTTTGTCTTCACTGTGGATAATGGTGAGGAATTTGGCGGCGAATCGTGGCTGAAGGTAAGAGAACTACGGAACCTCATCAGCGTTTTTGGCTGCAGGCTAATTCAAAACCACAAGGGGGCACTGCGGTCTAGCCCTAAAAGTCCCAGGATACTCTTAATATATTCAGAATACCCGTACTTTAAAAACTGTATAGTATGTCTTGGACACCGCACACAATTATCTTGACCAGCTGCTTCACTATTGCTATATTATCCCTATCAGTGGCTCTAGCTACCGCATCAAGGATAAGCTGAAGAATCTACAAAAAAGGGGATTTGAATAAATGCTTGGGGTGTGATAATTTTATTTTGCCCGGGGTGGGTCAGTTTTAAGCGGTAACCCGGGTCAATTGTAAGCGGTAGTCTACACTCTAATGCGAGGGGGTGCGAGGTACCTGTCAAACAGAGCACCAGGTTGGCTTATCCAACACGGGACGTAGTAATTAAGACAACAAAAAGATTAGGAGGTGGCATATGGCTTATTCGGCAAATGGTGAGCAAGTTTTTACCAACTGTACTGTCGGCGGCCCCGTTTATGTTTACGTGAAGGATGGCAGAATAACCCGAGTGGAACCACTGGAACTCGATGATGATGATGCCAAATCATGGGTGATCGAGGCACGAGGAAAGAAGTTCTCTCCTCCCCGAAAAGCGTTGCTTTCTCCATATACATTGACTGAGAGGGCAAAAATATATGCACCTAACCGGCTTCTCTATCCCCTGAAGAGAGTGGACTTTGACCCCAAGGGAAACAGGAATCCGCAGAATAGAGGCAAATCGCGCTATGAGCGAATCAGCTGGAAGGAAACCCTGGACATTCTTTGTTCGGAAATACAGCGTATCCACACAAAATACGGACCGGGGGTTGTCGCCAGCACGGCTTCCTCACACCATACCTGGGGCAATATAGGTTATCGACACAGCACCTATTTCAGATTTATGGGCATCCTCGGCTATACCTATTGTGACCACAACCCGGACAGCTGGGAAGGCTGGCACTGGGGTGCTATGCACACTTGGGGTTTTGCCTGGAGGTTGGGGGTTCCAGAACAATATGACCTTTTGGAAGATGCCTTAAAGAACACGGAAATGATTGTGTTCTGGTCCAGTGACCCCGAATCCACCAGCGGAATATATTCCGGGCAGGAGTCAACCCCAAGACGCTTCTGGCTGAAAGACCTGGGCGTAAAAATGGTCTTTATTGACCCATACTATAATTTCACGGCGACTAATTTCTGTGATAAATGGTTTGCGCCCCGACCAGGTACCGATACGGCTTTAGCTGCAGCTATCGCCTATGTATGGATGACTGAGAACCTGTATGATAAGGAATACATTGCCAATCGGACCCACGGCTTTGAAAAATGGCGTGACTACATTCTCGGCGATGACGGTGGTTTTCCCAAGACACCCGAATGGGCGGAGAAGGAGACCGGGATACTAGCTCGGGAGATTAAAGCCCTGGCCAGAGAATGGGCGAAGAAGAAGACCATGCTGGCCGCCGGAGGGCTTGGTGGCTGGGGAGGAGCCTGCCGAACCGCCTACGGAACCGAATGGGCCAGAATGATGGTACTGCTTCAGGCTATGCAGGGTCTGGGCAAACCAGGCATTAATATCTGGTCAACCACTGGCGGTGCTCCCTTTAATGCCAATTTTCTCTTTCCAGGATATGCTGAAGGCGGGATATCCGGTGACGCGCTAAACAGCGCCGCTGGATTCCAGATGATTCAGAGGGGAGTGACTATGGCTCCGGTGACTTCGGCAATTAACAATCCTGGCGGGCAGCATATGCCGCGGATTCTAGTTCCCGAGTGCATTAGCGAACCACCTCAAGAATGGCGAGGCAAGGGGTTCTGTGGTGCCTCCACTGAATTCCAGTTCAAGAAGTACAAGTACCCTGAAGATGGATTTTCCGAGTGCAAGATGTTCTGGCGGTATGGTGGTGCCTATATCGGCACTATGAACAACACCAACCGTTGGGTCAAGATGTACCAGAGCCCCAACCTGGAATTTGTGGTTAACCAGTCTATCTGGATGGAGGGCGAAGCACAATTTGCTGACCTGATACTTCCCGCCTGTACCAACTTTGAACGGTGGGATATTGGTGAGTGGGCTCACTGCTCGGGCTACATACCTCATAACTCGTATCAGACAAACCACCGTATTATCATCTTTGAGAAGAAGTGTATTGAACCTCTCGGAGAGTCAAAGTCAGACTATGATATATTTGCCATGATTGCTGACCGGCTTGGCTTCTATGACAAGTTCACCGAGGGAGGCATGACTGAATTGGACCGGGTCAAGAGGATGTACGAGGTAACCGATCTACCGAAACACATCTCCTGGGAAGATTTCGAGAGGAAGGGCTACTATGTGGTTCCCCTGCCTGACGATTATAAACCAACGCCGGCACTCAGATGGTTTGCCGAGAACAGGCACAGGGATACACCGGACTGGGGGCCTGTTGGTGGAGCTGTAGAAGGCCTGCCCGACCGGGAAGGGAACCTGACTACCCAGACCGGCAAAATCGAGTTTGAATCTGAGAGCCTCAAGCGCTTTGACCCTGACGACCCAGAGAGGCCGCTTGTTCCTAAGTACATCCCTTCGTGGGAAGGCCATCATACCAAGGAGCTTTACGAAAAATATCCGCTGCAGCTGATTTCACCGCATCCACGGTTTAGCTTCCATACAATGTACGATGGGAAAGAAAGCTGGATGAACGAGATACCAGAACACCGGGTCAAGGCAAAAGACGGTCATTGCTACTGGGTGATTCGAATCAACAAAGAGGATGCCACCAAGAGGGGCATCAAGAACCAAGATATAGTAAAAGTCTTTAATGATCGGGGCGCTGTATTATGTGCTGCTCAGGTTACCGGGCGTGTCCCACCCGGAGTGGTTCACTCCTATGCATCCTCCGCTGAGTACCAGCCAATTGGCGAACCCGGTGAATCGCCAGACAAAGGCGGCTGCATTAACCTCCTGACCAATCACCGCTTCATGTCTAAGAATGCCTGTGGTATGGCACCAAATTCATGCCTGGTTGAAATAGTAAAAGAAGGAGCTTAAAAGATGACTAAGTGGGGTATGATCATCGATATACCAAAATGCACCGGCTGCTATAACTGTTTTACCGCCTGCAAAGACGAGTACTGGGATAATGATTATCCTCCCTACTCCACAGCCCAGCCGAAGCATGGACAATTCTGGATAAACATCGATACCAAAGAACGAGGTTCACATCCCTTCATAAAAGTCGCTCATATACCGGTTCTTTGCGTCCACTGTGACGATGCCCCCTGCATTAGGGCTGCTGATGATGGCACAATTTACAAACGACCGGACGGAATCGTGATCATCGATCCGCAGAAGGCAGTTGCTCAAAAGAAAATAGTGGATTCCTGCCCCTATCATGTTATCTTCTGGAATGAAGAAAAGAAGCTTCCACAAAAGTGTACTCTCTGTGCCCACCGGCTTGAGCAAGGTAAGACTCCCCGATGCGTGCAGGTATGTCCGAGCGGAGCCTTGATTTTCGGCGACCTCGATGACCCCAAAAGCGAAGTTTACAGAATCTTAACTTCCGGGAAGACCGAGGTTCTCAATCCCGAACTTAAGACCAAGCCGAGAGTGTACTACATAGGCATACCGAAGCACTTTATTACTGGCAGCGTGGTATATGGGGATGTGGATGAATGTGCGGAGGGAGTAACGGTAACGCTGACCGAGCGGGCCACTGGCAAGGCTATGAACACAACGACCAATAACTACGGAGAGTTCGAATTTGATGGCCTTGATGCCGGAAAGTACGTAGTGCAGCTTAAGTGCGCCGGATACGTGGCAAAAACGATTGACGTTCAACTGAAGACAGACAACTACCTAGGAGCCATATTCTTATCTCGCTGAAAGGTAATCACTCACATGAGTCGACGGGTGATAACCGAAGCTTATATTAAAAAGAGTCGAAAAGTGCAACTCTCCAACAGAATAAAGGACTCAGCATCAGGAAGCCTTTTAGGGGCCGTAATCGCGGTGGTGGTCTTCGGCTCTATCTGGGGACTGGTCGAGATCACGCTGGGTGGCTTTCTCTACTTCGTCCACTTCCCCCTATATAAGGGGGGGGGGCAATTACCGGTGGCATCGGCATGGCACTCGTGGCAACCTTTGTTGCCACTTACAACCGGCCTTCCCTCGTCTTCTGGATAGGGGTACTTGCCGCGCTCTTCAAGCCGTTGAGGCATTGATTTATGGCCAGCCTTCTTTTCACCCCATTTGTAGCTAATCTGACCACGGTAATCATCCTAGAGGGCTGGGCTTCGGCATCGTCGCCAGCCTACTGTATAAGAGATTTGAACACAGAATCAAGACGCGTATTGCCATTGGTGTCTCTGCCAGATATCTGTGATTTGTCCTGTTCGCCATTGACGCCTCAGGAGTGGGCTTTGGGAAGTAGCCGATGATTGGGATTACCGAGAAGCTGATTACCACGTTGACCAACGGTACCGGCCTGGCAGTCAGCGGCTTTATCACTGCCTCTTGAAACTCGGGGCCACGCTTACTTGCTGCCCTTTTCCCTACAATTGAATAGATTTCGGTTCCACTGACGGCTTGCGACTCAGAGTCGGCCTAGCAAGAACCAGTATATACTCTTTACAACGTAAATATCAACTGATAGTCGTAAGGTTGCTCACCTCATCCTCTTGTTGCTACGCTTTACGACAGAGTGACTTCAAATAGCCATATCAATCACGGGGAGAGGAATTAGATGAGTTTTGGGCAGCGAATCAGGAAGCGAAGGCAAGCTTTGAAACTTACCCAACAGCAGGTAGCCAAGTCACTAGGGTTAACTTCGCAACATCTTTCAACGGTAGAGCAGGATATCTGAAGAACTGGGCGTAAGCATTGACTATCTCCTAACAGGGAAAGAGGGAATTATTACCGATACTATACCGGCAATTAAAGCGGATAAACAGTTTAAATATTGAGGTGAAGAAAGTGCTAACAACTTTGGTAAAGGCGCTACGTCATGATGAAAGTTGACCAATGGGCTTCTTGAAAGAAATTACCTTCACGTCAGCCGGACATATAGATATGTCTTTTCCAGCCGGCATGACCACATTGTGGTTGCCCATCAAACACAGTGAACAGATAGCATAACATTGCCTCGAAATCCAACAATTCATCCCTATGGGCTAACACCGATGCTGGTAGAAAATGTTTTCCGCGTTATTAAGTCCCTGCGTGAGCGAGGAATTACCATCTTTCTGATTGAGCAAAATGTTCGACTGACCCTGGAGACAGCTGACCGGGCGTGCGTGCTCGAAAACGGACGGGTGGCCATGGAAGGTGTCTGTGATAAGCTTCTTACAAGTGATTATGTGAAGAAAGCCTATTTGGGACTGTAGCTTAAAAGACGGTAGATTTTACGTCTTACTCATCTTCCAGCCCAATACTTGCTCTTCATCTCCCTTTTAAGTATCTTACCCGTCGCCCCCTTAGGTATCTCCGGCATAATCTCTATTGACTTAGGCGCCTTATACCTAGCTATATTCTTCTTACAGAATCCTATTAGCTCCTCTGGTGTCACCGTTGCACCCTTCTTGAGAGAGACTGCAGCGTGGACTGATTCTACCCATTTGGGATCTGGAATACCAAACACAGCACATTCCAATACAGC
>JAPLHH010000027.1 GCA_026389735.1 Chloroflexota bacterium
CCTCAAAGGGTACCACACTCAAAGCGAAACCATAGTTGAAACACTGACTAACGTCAAGGAGGCGATAGAAGTCTATTTGGAAAGCCTTCAGTGACACGTTGATCCTTTAGCGGTAGAGGATATACAAATACAGCGAGGTTATGTTGTGACCATTAGGTTTTCTCCTATAACAGCTATATAAGTAGTTAAGATAGTAAATAAGCTCTAAATACTTATTTGATCGCAAGACAAGTGTTATTCGTAAGTAGCGTGTCTTCTGGCAACCACCTGAACCCACTCCCAACCGCCCTCTTTCACTACCGCCGCGATGGGGCCTCTGATTTCATCTACGTCGAACTTGTACTCATATACCTTGCCCACTTCCAGCGGCGTTTTGTCCTTTATAGCATAGCCCACGCCCCATTGTTTTCTGAACAGTATTCGGCCGCGGACGAAGGTCTTGCGGAAGTGAACTTGAGGCACCAGCCCGCTAGTACCGGCTGACCATTCCACAGAACCCAGCTCCTCGAATACCCTGACCGAACGCCTTGCCTCATCCAGGAGCAGCAGCGCCCGGTAGGCTTCGCTGAGCTTGTTTTTGCTGAAAATGCCATACCAAGAGGCGTCCACTATTTTCCATTCTGCCACCAGGTCTGATTCCTCGCCTTTAGCAACGTGATAGGGTTTGGAAGCGTCGTTCAAAGCCAGAATTGTGTTGGCAAGGGTTTCCTTGCTGACCGCATTGAGGTCGTGCTTTTCCCCGCCCAGGTACTGGAAGAAGCCCAGGGCATAGAGCATGAAATACAAGCCCGCGCCTGCCCCGGCCAAACCCAATAGCAGCCCCAGCAAGCTAACTATGACTATCATCTGATATTACCTCCTCTTCCAGTTTGCCTGCATTATATATCAGGGGAGCAGGTTGGGTCGATAACATGTAATACAGAAGGTGGTTTGTTAATGTAGCTGCGAGGCTTTAGCCTCGTTACAGCAAGGCGACCCTAAAGGGTCGCAACTATTGATTCAGAGAATTACGTGAGTTGGCTGATTCAACTCGCCGGTTTGGCAGAAGAATCCTCAACCTAGCTGCCGCTTTTCTTGATTTTTGCTATTTCTTTTTCTATTGCTGCTCTCTCTGATCCGATGTCACGTTTTGAGAAGACTGCTACGGCATTGAACACTAGCCCTATTCCCCAAAACAGCATCACCCACATGGGCCAGAAATAACCGTGGCCTGTAAAGTACCAGATTGCTACCAGCATCAAATTGACGAGGACGTATGCGGTCAGGTGCGAGTAAAATCCTCTCCTTCTTCGTACTCTCTGTGTGGCTATTTCGCGGACTTCCTCTTCAGACATTTTCTTCGACATGATTCACCTCCCTTAGCAAGTATCGCTATTCTACTGTTATAAGTCAATAGACCCCTCACATTGGGTATAGAAAATACTGCACGTCTAGTCGATGCGCTTGAACATTTTCTTAGGTGCTCCGCAGATGGGGCACTTATCGGGGGCTTCGCCTTCGACCGTGTTGCCGCAATACTGGCAGACGTAGATGGGCTTCTCAGCCATAGCCTGGCTCTTTTCCAGCATAGTGAGGGCGGTCTGATATAGGCGGTGGTGAATTTGCTCCACCTTATTCGCCAGGTCAAAGCTGTCTTTCGCCTTCTTATCACCTTCGGCATCAGCCTGCTTTATGAAGGCAGGATACATCTCGGTAAACTCGTGATGCTCACCGCCAATTGCGGCCAGCAAATTGTCCTTGGTCGACTTTATCCCCTGCATCACCTTCAGGTGGTTACGGGCATGGACTGTCTCAGCATCTGATGCGGCGCGGAACAACCTGGCTATCTGTTTGTGTCCTTCCGCATCTGCCTTATCGGCAAAATACAGGTACTTACGGCTGGCCTGGCTCTCACCAGCAAAAGCGGCTTGCAAGTTTTGACTAGTTTCGTTCACAATCCACCTCCTGATATGTTAATTAACTATATTTTAATCGAAATCACATTCTAATTGAAGCCAGTGGTGCCATAATTAGCAGGCTCTAGTATTGTTTCTGCACTCTATTTCTCTCTCGCGTTGAGGTTATAAAGTGGTGCATCGAAGGGATTAGATTTGCCTTATGCCTAGGAACAGGGTCAATCACGTAGATTATACCACCACGTTCGTTTGGATAACACCAGCCAGGAAGCACGGAAAGCTTGTTAGTGCGGGTGGCTTGCTAGTATAATGAATCAACGATGGGGCTGTAGCTCATTTGGGAGAGCGCCTGATTTGCATTCAGGAGGTAAGGGGTTCGAATCCCCTCAGCTCCACTTTACCGAGTAGGAGTGTATGACGCAAGGACAACACAATCTCCCTCCACCTCCCCCACTAGAGGTTTACAACTACTTAATGAAGGAGTTAAGTCCTCTCAAGAAAGAGGTATTTCCTTTTTGGCAAGAGGTGCTGACTCTAAAGATAAATCTATGGGAAGCCTTTAAAATGAACAAACTAAACAAATGTCAGAGAACTTATGATGGTTTCGCAGTTAGATGGATAGAGGCAAAGGAAAAGGTCATGGTATTGGAGAAGCTTATATCTCCAGAAGATAAAGAAGGAGAGAAAAAGATAGGAATAATACTGGGTGCTGGTTATTTGAGGCAAATGGAAATTCACGAGAGCGAGTTAACGCGGATTATGAACGACCTTTCAAGCACATTGCGAGACAAGAAAACAGAAGCTGATTTCAAGACAGCAATAAGCTTATCAGCCTTAGCCATTTTCATAGGGGTGGTCTCAGTTATAGTTTCCATTTTTATCTAGACATTTTAATTTCTCTTCGTGTATTGGACGATTTCAAATATAAATACCAAATACCACCTTAAAAGTTCTACCTATTGATACCCTATCTCCACTTGCAAACTTTTACCAGTTCTGTCCAACCATAGGAGTGCGGTCCAAGGCATTCGCTGTCTGGTCAAAGAACTGCGAACTTTACTTGACACGACCCATCCCAAACCCCTTAGCAGTTGTGTCACAGATTAGAAGCTAGCGCACAATAAAAGTTAGCCATTCTAAGATTTTTAAGGCGTACTAGTGTTAAGCCTATTGACGTAGAGCATCCTTTGTCATAATATTGAGTCTGGATAGAATATGAGGTTGCGGGTACTCCGGTGTGAAGAAGAGGCAAAGCGGGGGCACTTAACAGGGTTCACACTAGAGCGAAAAACCTAGAACGGCAAAGTATGTTTCCTGATAAGGCTTCTGATGGAGGGTATGAAAAATGAAATGTCCAATGTGCCAAGCTGAAAATCTTGATACTGCAGAATTCTGCCATCAATGTGGAGCACAATTACGTAGGATTTGTCCTAAGTGTGGTGCGAATAATTCTCCTCAGTATGCATTTTGTTGTGAGTGCGGCTATAAGCTAGCCATTGCCCCAGAGCCAGTGCCTGTAGCAAGGGAGGGCAGGGTGAAATTAAAGAAAGTTTGCCCCAAGTGTGGTGCCCATAATCCGCCTGAATACGGATTTTGTGGTGAATGCGGCTATAAGCTAATCTTCACCACGAGAATAGAACCAAAGGCCCCGGAACCAATAGCCGAAGCCCAGGAACCGAGGCGTGAAGCTCCTGAACAGATAGCCATAGCCGAAGAGCCAATACCAGAAACCCGGGAGCCAATACCTGAAGCTACTGAGCCTATCCCCGTACCTACAGAGGCGATACCCGAAACCCCAGAGGTGATACCCGTGGCACCTGTTGAAAAGCCAATACCTGTAGCAAAGGTGGAAATCAAGGCTCATCCGCGGGTATCAACTGGCATTGAGGGGCTTGATCAGCTTATCGGCGGCGGCTTTCTAACAAACAAAGTTTACCTGATTAGCGGTGAATCTGGCACCGGCAAGACCGTTTTCGGGTTGCAGTACCTTTATCGTGGGCTTATTCAAGGCGAAAGCGGCATTTATGTTTCCGGCGGTGAGAAGCCAAGCCACCTTGTTGTAGATGCTGAGTCTCTGGGTTGGGACTTTGGTCAATATGTCCAGGAGCGGAAATTAGGCTTGCTAGACGTATCGCCCCATTTCGCTGACCTGCGCGCTGGTAAGGCTAAGGATGTTAATGTCCGCACCGTGGTCGCTGACCTTACTAAACATGTGAAAAGCATAGGTGCCAAACGGATTGTCATCGACCCGATAGCGCCGCTTGTCTTCGGGCAGGAACGCTCAGTTTGCGTACAGGAGTATGTCAGAAATCTTATATTCGCCATCGAAGATAACCTGCAATGCACCATATTGATTACTTCGGACATGCTGTCGGGGACTTCAGCATTGTCTCACTACGGCGTCGAGGAGTTTATTGCCGAGGGAGTAATTGTGCTGGGGATGGGCAAGCGCGATGGTCAGTATGTCCGGACGCTCTTCGTAAGAAAGATGCGCAGTACTCAGACGGACATCAATGAGCATATTTTCGAGATTCTTCCCGGCAGAGGTATAGTCGTCAAAGAGTAGGAACGTCAAAACAGTCACACTTGTTAGAAGAGGTGGAGGCGGTGGCTTACAAACTTTGATGGCTGTCAATTTCATTATCTGCCCTACAGCTTTCCTTAAAGCGGCTATTATTGTATTGCTTTAAATATGAGTGCAAATTATAATAGGTGTAATGATGGTGCCTCTATCACGAGAATCTCAGCGAAGTGATGCTTACTTTTCCTTACTAGACCGCGTTTCCAATCTTGTTTCCAGTTCGCTTGAGACTGAAGAGGTCTTTGTCCAACTTCTTGACACGCTCGTCTCGGGGTTAAAAGTAGACGCTTGCTGGATTCAATTACTTAACTCGGAGAAGCAAAGGCTGACTCTTGTTGCCCACCGAGGATTCACTACGGAGATGGCGAAGGAGATAAGCTCGCTGAAGCTGGGACAGGGTCTTATCGGCAAGGTGGCTCTAACGGGACAGCTATTGATGGGCCCCGATGTGGCCGCTGATCCCAACTTTGTCTTGGTTACTCCAATTCAGGCAGGATTTCGCTCCTTCATGGCTGTCCCCATGAGATGCGGGGGCAAGATTTTAGGTGTCCTAGGACTGTACGACAGGACTCCCAACCGATTTACTGAATACGAAGGCAAATTGCTGTCAGCAATTAGCGCCTGTGTTGCTGTAGCTGTCGATAGAGCTTTCCCGCTCCATCGTGGTGAAACGGAAAAAGCCCGACTTATCTCCAATATCAGCGAGAAGCAAGAATTTTTGAGTGCGTTGAGTCATGAGCTGCAGACCCCGTTAACTGCCCTTGTTGCCTCTGCCGGCCTTTTGGCTGAGGAGTTGCGAAAAGAGCCAAACTCTCCAAAGGTTAGGCTCGTCCAAAACATCATGCATAGTGCGTCAAATCTCCAAAACCGACTTGCGGAGCTTATGGATTTGTCGCAGTCTAAAACCGCGAGTTTTCGAATCAAAAGAAAGGCTGTGGACTTTTCAACCCTGGCTCGTAGAGTTGCCGAAGCGTTTACACCCTTAATGAAGGAGAAGGGTCAGTCTCTGGTCATTAAAGTCCCAGCTACTGTAATTGTCACTGCCGACGAGCAGCGATTAGAGCAAATTCTGCTTAATCTGCTAGCCAACGCCGTTAAATTTACTCCACGAGGCGGGCAAATTACCTTTATGGCCAAAGAAGATAAAGCAAACCTTATTGTTGAAGTTCAGGATACAGGACCTGGTATATCGAAAGATGAGCAGTTAAAACTGTTTCGTCCATACTACCGCATTCCCGCTGATAGGCGTCGTTTTCCGGGGCTTGGATTGGGATTGGCTATAACCAAACAGCTAGTGGAACTCAATGGCGGGACAATTTGGGTAGAAAGTGAACCAGGAAAAGGTAGCACCTTTGCCTTCTCGCTACCCTTAGTCGGCGGCAAGGCAAATTGATTCTATACAGGTGAAGGCTATGAAAGTTCTTGTAATTGAGGATAGTACTGAGATCCAGGAAGCTATCTCTCTCACCTTCGAGCTGCACTGGCCTGAATCTAGTGTAATAGCTGCTAGTGAAGGTTTAAACGGCATTACCCTGACAGAGTCTGAATCTCCTGACATAATCATCCTTGACCTCGGCTTGCCTGACATGGATGGTTTTAAAGTATTAAAGGGAATCCGCAATTTCTCCGACATTCCGGTGGTTATATTGACGGTCAGAGGGGAGGAGATAGATAAGGTGAGGGGGCTGGAACTGGGGGCTGATGACTATATTGTTAAACCATTCAGTCACATGGAGCTTTTGGCGCGTGTTAGAGCTGTCCTTCGCCGAAGCCATATTCCAGAGCTTAAGGGGACCGAAGAGCCGCTCGTTACCTCAAAGCTGTCCATAGACTTCGCCACTCGAACCGTAACCAAAGATGACAAACAGATAAAGCTTACACCCACTGAATTTAATCTCCTTCATTATCTAGCCAGGAACGAAGGGAAGGTGCTTACCCACCGTGCTCTGTTGGTAAAAGTCTGGGGCGAGGAATACACTGACTCCTCTGAATATCTCAAAGTCTATATCCAGCGTCTCCGGGATAAGCTGGAAGACGATCCGTCTGATCCACAGATACTAATCAGTGAGCGAGGAGTAGGCTACAAGTTCGTTAAACCACTAACCTAAGATTTTTACCCAATTTTTACCAATTTTTACCGTCTATTTACTTTGTATTTACCGTCATTTTCACCTTGTCCTGCTACACTGGTGTTGAAAAGGTAAGGTGATACAAAATGAATAAGATTCTAATTCTGTCAAACGACCCGGTATTTAGGCAAAAAAATACAAAGGTTCTAACCAAAGGCGGCTTCCAAGTAGCTGATGCTCCGGATGCTCTCGATGGCCTACTCATGATTGACAAGAATGGCTTTGACGCCATTGTTATCGATGAGGAACTTTCTGGAATTGATGGCTACTGGGCCTGCAGAAAGATACGTCAGTATTCAGAGATTCCAATAATTCTTCTTGGTAATGAACCGGTTCAGGAGGTATGGGAGAAGATTGACGACTTTGGTTTTGATATGTATTTGAAAAAGTCGGTTAAGCCTCGTGAGCTGATGGCGCACATTAAAGCTATCCTTAGGAGGACTCGTGGTGAGGAAGAGATAGAGCCGTCCCGAGAAGAGAAGCCGTCTGAGGTAGAACCTGCCCCGGCTGCTCCTTTACCAGAGGTTGAACCGGTTCAAAAGAAAAAGCTTGTTGGGGTGCAGCCGCAAAAAATCATCTGCTCTAATTGCAAATCTGATAACCCGGCGGGACAAAAGCTCTGCAGGACATGCGGAGCAAAGCTGACTGATGAGACGCAACCTACTTTAGTTACTCCTTTACCAGAGACTGGACCAGTTCGGTTGGCCGAAACTGCTAAGCGAAAAGCAGTTACAAACCAAACAGTGGCTGATAGCTCTCCTGTAATTAGTGAAACTACTTTTGGAGCCTGGCGGGATGCCCGAGTGGTCAGGCTTATTGATGCGCTTGTTAAAGGTAAGATTGCCGAAATCAGCCCAATAATAGACATAGCGGCGAAGGGCGGCTTTACTTATCCTGCGGTTGACAGGCTTTTGGAAACCTCAGGGGAGGAGACGGCACATATTCTGGAGATTCTGGCAAAGGATGACATTCTAAATAGAAAACTGTTTGAGAAACTCCATGTTGACCCCGAGGGCTCGCTTGAGCTGGTTCCGGTAGAGCGTTGCCCGCATTGTGGTTCAGTTAATTTGTTGAAGGGGCAGCTCATTGAGCATTTCGGCTGTGGAAATGTGGCGCTTAATCAGGATTACATGAGCGACCACAAGTACATTTGTCCTAAATGCAAGAAGGAGCTTAAGCTTCTTGGTACCGATTACCGCTATGCCGGGATGCAATACAGGTGCCTCGACGACGGCGATATTTTCCCCACTCCGGTGACCAAGTGGCGCAGCTTACAGACCGGCAGAGTCTGGGCTATGGAAGAACTGCAGGAGGCTTGGATCTACTCGTATAGTTTGAACCCAGACAGGAAAGATTGGCTGGAGTTTCAGCTCAAGCCGAAAGCCCAGCTCATTGATTTCTTGAGAGTTCGAGGCTATCAAGTGGAGGAATTGGCTGAGCTACATGGTGCCTCAGGAGCCACGTATACTATTGACATACTGGCTTCCAGAGATGATGGCTTGGCCCAGTTCCGCATGGGTATTGGCATCCTCACTGCTTTACTTGGTGAAAACGAGGTCGGGCTTGACGAGTTGTTTAAGTTCGATACTAAAGCCTATGACACAGGGATAAACTACAAGGCGGTAATTGCTTTACCTAGACTGAGCCCGGAAGCGACGAAGTTTGCTGAAAGGCAGAAGATCGGGGTCTTCGAGGTTGCGGACCCAGAGACCTTCATGTCCTATCTTAGTAGCCAAGCTCGCCCAGCACCTGCGGTCCCGACAAGAGCCAAAGCTCGCTACCCGAGTAAAATGGGTGCTACATCAGGGCCCCAAGCCCGAGTCGCAGAATTCCTCAGGCAACATGGCTATGAGGTCTTCGAAAAGGCGAAGGTCCCTGGGAAATCAGGTGCCGAACATGTATTCGACATCTTTGCTCAGAGGGACGATGTGATTATTAGACCGACCATCGCTGTGGCTATTGCTACGGCTGATGACGGACAGGCCGTAGGTGTAGGCAAAGTGGCGCAGTTTGATGCCGAAGTTTTCGATACCGGTATCAGGAACAAGGTTCTTGTCGCCATTCCACAGACAACTGCTGAAGCCAAACAGCTTGCCAGACAGCAGCGAATAAGGGTCTTGGACGAGCATGAACTGGAAGGCTTAATCCATTCTTCGGCAGCAGCCTGATTATTCTAGGGGTAGAGCGAAGACAGGCGACTTTGATTACGGGGCTTTGAGTCATATAATGTTGAGGAAACGATGAAGAAGAGCGCGATTGTCATAGCTGTCATTGGCCTTATCTTATACGGTCTTGTGATTCTTGTATCACCAGGAATAACCACACTACTGGCTACAATCACCGGTGTTGTCATTGCTATCGCCTTTTTGGTGGCGGTGATTTTGAGAGCTAGGTTCCCCACGATAATACGGCGGGTACCATGGTTATATATGATGCCGTTATATTTCATTTTCCTGTTTATGCCGCTCTTGTTTGCAATAGTTCTTTTACTCCAGGGTAAGTTTTCTGTACTCATAATAATTGTGATGGTATCACTTGCCTTCAGCTTCTTCTATGGCTTCTTGAACATCCCGCTGGCAGTGTATCACAAATATCAGGAGGATAAGCTAACACAAAAGCCGTTAAACCGCTATCCATCATTAAGCATCATTGTCCCGGCCTATAATGAGGAAAAGTGCATTGCCGGCACAATAGAGACGCTGCTCGAAACCTATTATCCGGATAAGGAGATAATAGTCGTTGATGATGGCTCGACGGATAATACCTACGGGATAGCATCGTCTTATGCTAGTCGTGGGGTAAAGGTGATCCACCGGCCTAACGGAGGCAAAGCTGCGGCTCTGAACCATGGTTTACAGTTCGCCAAAGGGGAAATTTTTGTCTGCGTTGATGCCGATAGTATGGTGGGCAGGACGGCTCTGGTTGAGCTGGTCAGGAGATTTGAGGACCCGACTGTTGTTGCTGTCGCTGGCAATGTTAAAGTTCTTAACCGGAATAAGCTTCTAGCTCTGTGTCAGGCATTAGAATACGTTTTCGATATAAATATATCCAGGAGGGGACTTGATATTTTTGGCGCTGTTATTGTGGTGCCCGGCTGTTTGGGGGCTTTCCGTACTAAAGCTATAAGGAGTAGTGGTGGCTGGGATGTGGAAACCATCGTGGAAGACTTCGATACTACAATAAAGATATTTAAGGGAGGTGCCTTTGATGTATCAAATCCCCTGGCCCCCATAGACCTGCAAGAGCCGGACTTCCAGGCTGCTGCCAAAGGGATGAAGGTAGGCAAGGTAGTTCAGGCAAGTTCAGCGGCGGTTGTCTACACTGAAGCTCCAGAGAAATTGGGTGACTTATGGAAACAGAGGCTGAGATGGTATCGAGGTAATTTACAGACTATACTGAAGCACAGGGATGCCTTTAGAAATCCAAGGTTCGGCGCCCTCTACACTTTGGGCTTCCCCTATGTCCTTATTTCTATGATATTTATCCCTATCTCAATGGTTGCCGTCCTTATCACAGGCATACTGGCGATCTTAGCCGGTGATATTGTGCCGATTCTTCTGATTTTTGGAGTGTTCACCTTGCTTCAGTTTGTAGTTTCTTTGCTAGCCATACAGCTGGATGATGAAGACTTGAAGCTATCTCTTTACTCTATATTTTTTGTTATAGGCTACAAGCATTTTCTGGACATTATTAAGATAAAGGCAGCCTTTGATGTGCTTACCAAGCGTAAGATGGGGTGGGATAAGCTGCAGAGGATTGGACTGTATCAGAAGGAAGTTGCTAGAAGACGTCAGGTAGCAGCACAACGGTGAAGCCGGCCTCTTTCAAGTAACGCATCTGGGTGGTAAATTTAGCTACTAGTGTGGAAGTTTCCGGTTTCTGGCAAGCAACGAGTGTCGTAGCCACCAATAAGAGCAAAATGACCCAAAACTTCGCTTTTTTCACCAGTTGCTCCTTCAATCCTCTATACATAGACTTAAGTCGTAGTATATAATAACCTATGTGAAGCGAAAGGTAAAACCTTTTGAAAGTTGTTAAGCGTTCGTTCTGAATTGTTGTGCTGTTTAACCTGGGGTATTATAATACAAAAATATAGTAAAATTACACGAGGATAGCAAATAAAATGTGCGGAATCATCGGCTATTGTGGCAGAGAGACAGCAGCTCCGATTGTTTTCCAAGGTCTGAAACGCGTGGAGTATCGCGGCTATGATTCGGCTGGCATAGCTACTCTATCTGACGGGAACCTGCTGATGAAGAAGGGCGTGGGTAAACTTGACGAGGTTAACAGCCATGAAGGGCTAGATGCTATTCCTGGGAGTATAGGCATAGGGCATACCCGTTGGGCAACTCACGGTGGCGTAACTACAGCTAATGCCCATCCACATTGTGATTGTAGCGGCGAGGTAGCTGTCATCCATAATGGCATAATTGATAACTACCAGGAGCTTAGAGATCAGCTCATCAGCAATGGCCATCGCTTCGCTTCAGAGACCGATACTGAGATAATCCCTCATCTTATAGAAGATGAGATGAAGAGGGGCAATTCTCTTAAGGAAGCAGTTCTAGCTGTAGCGCCAAAGCTCGAAGGCTCCTATGCCTTCCTAGCGATATCTTCCCGAGAGCCAGACAAGATTGTCGGTATCAGGAAAGGCAGTCCTCTGGCTGTTGGCGTAAGCGACAGCGCTCTCTTTGCTGCCAGCGATGCTCTAGCTTTTCCCGATTATGTTCACGAACTAATGCCCTTGGATGATCATGAAATGATAGTGCTGACCCAGCACGGTGCTGAACTCTTCGATGCTGCCGGTAACAGATTACAAAGGGACAAAAGGCGACTTACCCTGAAGTGGGGTGAAGCCACTAAACAAGGATATCGATTTTTCATGCTCAAGGAGATAATGGAGCAGCCTCAAGTTGTGGAAGATGCTGCTGATCAAGACAAAGAGCTGTTCACCGACATCGCTTTGGACATCCTCAGAGCTGGGCAGGTTATCATAACTGCTTGTGGTACCTCCAGATATGCCGCTCTGGTCGGCAGATACCTCTTCTCCAAGGTTGGCAGGAAGTTCTGCGATGTTGTCATGGGCTCGGAGTTCCATTATTTCGCTGATTCTGTAGATAAGGATACCGTTGTCCTGGCTGTCTCTCAGAGCGGCGAGACGGCTGATGTTATCGAAGGCGTAAAGGTGGCTAAGGCTGCCGGGGCTAAGATTGTCTCTATCGTAAACAGGCCCATGTCTCTGCTTGCTGATCTCAGTAGTCGTGTTATCTATCTTAATTGCGGTCCCGAGCTGTGCGTGGCAGCCACCAAATCTTTCCTCAGCCAGTTAGCAGTCTTTTATCTCTTGTCTTTCGCCATGGTTAACTCCTTCGACGAGGCAGTTACCAATCTCAAGAGAATCAGCAGTGAGGTGGCTAAAGCTATCGACTGGAATAACGATAAACTTGAAAGGCTCAGCCACGAATTGAAGACCAAGAACGACTTCTATTACATAGCCAGGGGAATCAATTTTGCTATCGCCTCTGAAGGCGCTCTGAAGCTGAAAGAAATTTCCTACATTCATGCTGAAGGTATGCCAGCCGGTGAACTGAAGCACGGCACTTTGGCACTTATTGAGCCTGGGACACCGGTAGCTGTGATATGCCCTGACGATTATACTTACAGTGAGACCTTAAGTAATGCCATGGAAGCTAAGGCCCGCGGTGCTTACATCATCGCCATCTCTGATAAAAATAATGAGATTTACGATTTCTGGATAAAGATTCCGAAAGTTGACGAACTGCTATATCCATTAATCACCGTAATTCCTCTTCAGCTGCTGGCTTATCACTTGGCAGTTAGCCGGGGATATGACCCAGATAGGCCACGCAACCTGGCAAAGTCAGTTACTGTAAAGTAGACAACTGCCGGGGTTTGTCTGGGCAAAAGACACAAAAGACAGTGTAAGCCTTTCTTAAAAACGCTTGGTGAAAGCCGGGGGCACGTTCTCATTTGATAAGGAAGGAGTGTTTTTTGTGTACTGAAAAGGTGAAGGGGGCATTTTTTGGAATAGCTACTGCTTCTGCGATGATAGCGGTGGCGATTACCTTGCTTCTGAGCAGTGGCAGTTGCGCTTCTCTCCCTCGTCCTGTTGATGCGCGCATCACTTACTTTATGCCGCCATCCGGAATTTATTATTCTGGCCAGGCGGTAACCTCTTATTTCCGGCTGAAGAACACAGGTAGGGAGGCTCGGACTTTATGGGTTGATTACGGAGTTCGCGACCAAGCGGAGCAGTGGTATGATATAACCTCCTACTCGGTCATGCTGGGTCCTGGAGAAGAATCGCCAACTCAAAGCGCAATCTGGCAGGTTCCAGAGGCATCATCATGCATGGCTGGATATTATACAGCAGTGATGGTGGTATCGGATGTTCAGCCGGAAGGCGGAAAGGCAAAGCTGCTAGCGCATCGAGAGCAGCAGAACTCTTTTCTGGTTTTGCGTCTTTTTGAGCACTTCGACAGTTTCGATAGAAACTTATGGGCAAAAAGCCGCCATAATTTGGGTAAGAGCTATATTGACCCACATGGTGTTGATATCAATGACGGACACGTTAGAATCAGAATTCCAGCAGGCACTTTAGCCGGTGGAGAGTTTAGCTCTACCGACTATTTCAAGTATGGCACGTATAGAGCAAGCATGTTACTGCCCTGCGTGATAGGCTTGGTGACAGGTTTCTTCTTTTATAATGATAATGGTGACGAGATTGACATTGAAATATACAACGATGGCGACTGGTACGTTGAGTTTACTACATGGGTAAAGGATGTCAAGACTAACACGGTCAGGAAAACGCTGAATTTCGACCCCAGCGATGGATATCATGAATATCGAATTGACTTCTATCCGCAAGGACTTAGTTTCCTTATTGACGGTCAACCTTGGCAGACATACACGTCAGGTCTACCAACAGAAACTATGAACTTGTTCGTCAATACCTGGTTTCCAGATTGGTTACCTGGCGTCCCGCCATCAACAGATGAGTACACTTACGTTGATTGGATTCAGTATTAACAATTTGGCAAGCAGTAGCCGAAATGAGTTGCAATAAAAGGCAACTATCCCTAGAAGGCAAGTACACGGCTCCTTGGAGAGACAGTTGACATTGGTTTTTTATTAAGCGAAAATGTAGTCGCGACCCTTTAGGGTCGCCTTGGGCGAGGCTAAAGCCTCGCAACTATATGTTTTTTCTATCCAGCCGATGTAGGGACGGACCTTTAGGTCTGTCCGCTTTTATGTCTCCTATAACAGGGAGGCAAAGGCCTTTTTGGAAGCATTGATGGTAGCTTGAATGTCCTTATCCGTGTGAGCTGCGGAGACAAAGGCGGCTTCGAACTGGGAGGGGGGCAAATATATGCTTTGGGCCAGCATCTGATGGAAGAATTTGGAATAAAGGTTGGTGTCTGCCTTTGTGGCAGTTTCATAGTCTGTGACGACGTCTTTGGTAAAGAAGATGGTGAACATTGAGCCTACCCGGTTTAATTGTATGTCTATACTGGCTTTACTTACCGCTTCGTTAATGCCTTTCGCCAGAAGCGATGACTTCCTCTCAAGCTCTTCATAAGCTGTAGATTCTCTTAAGCTCTTTAGTGTTTCAATGCCAGCGGTCATAGCCACTGGATTTCCGGCAAGCGTCCCGGCCTGATAAACGGGCCCTAAAGGTGCCACCATCTCCATAATGTCTTTTCGACCGCCGTAGGCTCCTATAGGGAAGCCGCCACCTATAATCTTTCCCAGGCAGGTCAAGTCAGGAGGTATATTACAAAGACTCTGGGCACCACCGTAAGCCACCCGAAAGCCAGTTATAACTTCATCGAAGATGAGCAGCGCTCCGGATTGGCGAGTCAAGCTGCGGAGATGTTCCAGGAAGCCAGGCTTCGGCAATACGACCCCCATATTGCCGGCTATTGGTTCGACTATCACGGCGGCGATGTCGGGTGCGAACTGTTTGAAAAGCTGCTCCACTGCCTCCATGTTGTTATAAGGGACGACCAAAGTATCGGAAGTTAAGGATGAGGGCACGCCGGGAGAGCTGGGTATGCCCAGGGTTGTCATTCCCGACCCTGCCTTAGCCAGCAGCCCGTTAGAATGGCCGTGGTAGCAGCCGGCGAATTTCACCACCTTGTTTCTGCCGGTGAAGGCTCGAGCCAACCGGATGGCGCTCATCGTGGCCTCTGTGCCCGAGTTAACAAATCGCACCATCTCGATAGAAGGCATAGCTTCGCAGACCATCCTCGCCAGAGTTGTTTCTAGCTCAGTCGGACAGCCAAAGCTTGAGCCGCGCTCAATTGCCTTTTTGACGGCTCTTACTACTCGGGGTTGAGCATGTCCCAGTATGAGCGGCCCCCAGGAGCAGACGTAATCTATGAATTCATTGCCATCCTCGTCGTACAGCCTGGAACCTTGGCCTCGCTTGATGAAAAGCGGCGTACCTCCAACCGCCTTGAAGGCGCGCACCGGACTATTGACGCCTCCGGGCAAATAGCGTTGGGCTTCTTCAAAAAGTTGCTCTGAGCGGCTGAAATGTTTAATGTTAGAATTCATTTAGCCAATGCCCCTTTGTCATCCTCAGCCATTTACCCGTCATTCTGAGCGAAGCGAAGAATCTAGACCCTTCACTTCGTTCAGGGTGACAAATAATTTACAGCCAGCGGGCTGCCTCCTTGGCGTAGTAGGTTATGATTATGTCAGCCCCGGCCCTCTTGATGGCGGTGAGCATTTCCAGGACTATCCCTTTCTCATCGAGCCAGCCTTGCTGGGCGGCTGCTTTCACCATGGCATACTCGCCGCTGACGCTATAAGCAGCTAACGGGTGATTGAAGGTATCACGTACCTTTCGTATCACGTCCAAGTAGGGCAGTGCTGGCTTGACCATGACGATATCTGCTCCCTCAACAATATCCTGCTCTATTTCACGCAGAGCCTCCCGCCAGTTAGGTGGGTCCATCTGGTAAGAGCGGCGGTCGCCGAACTGTGGTGCCGACTCAGCGGCTTCACGGAAAGGCCCGTAGAAGTAAGAGGCGTATTTTGCGGCGTAGGCGAGGATAGGGATATCCTGGAATCCGTTTCTGTCCAGCACCTGTCGAATCGCTTTCACTCTGCCATCCATCATATCTGAAGGAGCTATTATATCAGCGCCGGCTTCGGCATGAGATAAGGCTGTCTTGGCAAGTAGTCCCAGAGTCTTGTCATTGTCAACGTAGCCATCTACCACAACACCGCAGTGACCGTGGCTGGTATATTCGCAGAGACAGACGTCGGTTATCACCAGTAACTCGGGTACCGTCTTTTTGATGGCTCGTATTGCCTGCTGGATGATTCCCTTTGGGTGATAGGCTGAGGAGCCGGCTTCATCTTTCTTTTCGGGTATGCCGAAGAGTATTATTGCTGGAATGCCGAGCCTGGCGATTTCCTCGGCTTCTTTAGGCAGCAGGTCGTTGGAGAGGCGGTAGAGACCTGGCATTGAGCTTATTTTCTGCTTTATTTTGCTGCCCTCGACAACAAAGAGAGGATATATCAGGTCTCCGACCTCGACCTTGGTCTCTCGAACCAGTGCCCGTAGGGCTTCACTACGGCGGAGACGTCTCAAACGCAGTTGCGGGAAACTACTCATTGTTTTCTCCTTGATTGCAGCGATTAAATTATGATTACGGCGATTCATATAGATGACGGCGATTATCGTGGCGATGTCATTAGACGGCGAATTTCACACCTCCTGTTGCCAAAGTTAACCAGCAATCCCACATTTAAACCAGAAGCTTTTAAGTATAGATACACCCCAAAACCTCCTCGTGAGTATTTATTGCCATTGCGAGGAGCGTAGCGACGTGGCAATCTAAAATGAGATTGCTTCGCTTCGCTCGCAATGACAGGTGGTGATTGTTTGGACCTAATTCATTGTGGGCCTGATAACAAGCCGCGATAATCTTACCAGTCAGCGGATCCCTACCCTCATCGCTGTAATCTCCCATCATCGCTGTCATCATCTCCTAAAGTGCTTCTCTATGGCCTCCACCAGCCCAGGTATGGTGTGCTCCTTGGCAACTATATCAGCCTTTAGTCCTTTTTGGGCAAGAACTGTGGCCGTGTTCGGGCCGATGCCAGCTAGCTTAGCTCGTTTTATAACCTCCCATTTCTGCCCCAGTATAGCCAACAGGCTATTTACCGTCGAGGCGCTGGTGAAGGTGATGACATCAATTTTCCCTTTCAAGAGCATCTGTTTTCCCTGTGAGACGCCCTTTTTTGTGGGAGCCGTTTTGTATGCTGTTACCTGATGAACTTCGGCTCCGAGCTTAATAAGCCCTTCGGCCAATTCGTTACCAGCTATATCAGCTCGAGGCAGAAGAACTCGGTGTCCAGCGATGTCCTTCTTTTTAAGTCCAGCAAGGAAGCCCTGACTGGTATATATCTCCGGAAGATAATCTGGTCGGATGCCCTTTTCCTCAAGTGCTCTAGCCGTAACCGGGCCGATGGCCCCAATTTTAGTATCATCAAGCCAACGCGAATCCAACTCCAGGGCATATAGTCTTTTCCAGAATACCTCCACGGCATTGACGCTGGTAAAGATTATCCAGCCATAGCTCCTCAGGTTCATGATGGCTTGGTCGAGTTTCTTCCAGGTGCGTGGTGGGCCAATCTTTATAACTGGCATTTCGACAGGAATAGCTCCGAGTTCCATAAGGAGGCGGCTCAATTCATTTGCCTGGTGCTCGGCTCTGGTCACCAGGATTCGTTTGCCGAAAAGGGGCCGGTTATCAAACCAGCGGAGTTGCTCTCGTAGTTGAACGACTTCGCCGACCACTATCACTGCCGGCGGCTCGAAGCCTTCTTGTTTGGCTCGGCTAACGATATCTTCCAGCGTGCCGACTAGGGTACATTGCCTGGAGCTGGTGCCCTGGCTTATCACTGCTACTGGAGTGGACGACGGTTTGCCATTTTGTATCAATTGGTTGACTATGTGTGCCAGGTTTTCCATCCCCATCAAAAAGACTAGCGTGTCACTGCTTGTGCTTATCTTATCCCAGGCGATGCTTGACTCGCCTTTCTCAGGAGCCTCATGTCCGGTGATGACGGTAAAAGAGGAAGCCAGGCGGCGATGAGTCACCGGGATGCCGGCGTAGGCTGGAACAGCATAGGCTGATGAGACACCGGGTACTATTTCGTAGGGAATTTTGTTGGCAGCCAGAACTTCTGCCTCCTCGCCGCCTCGCCCGAGGACGAAGGGGTCGCCCCCTTTCAGCCTGACCACCGTCTTGCCCTCTCTGGCTTTGCCCACCATCAATAGATTTATCTCCTTCTGCTCCATGGCATGGCAGCCACGCCCCTTGCCCACATATATTCTTTCAGTTTTAGGCGGAGCCTCTTCTAAGAGACTATCATCGATCAGCCGGTCATAGATGATGACATCGGCTTTCTTGAGGCATTTCAGCCCCTTCACTGTAATCAGGCCATGGTCGCCTGGGCCGGCGCCCACCAGGTAGACCTTTCCACGCTTCACGTTAGCTTCACCTTGGCTACGAATTCTAGTGCCCTGATTTCAAGCATTTCTACAGTATCTTTTGCCTATACTAGGCTATTCTACCACACCATCCTTTGTTCTCACAGAGCCAGGATTGAATCATCTAGAATCTAACCCGGGACCATTAAAATTAAAGTAGTAGCGACCTTTTAAGGTCGCTACAAGGTTTTGCTGTGGCAAGCTTTTGTGATAAAGTTTATAGACGCTTTATAGATACGAGAATTGCGGTTGAAGAATTCATTTACCCTTTTTACCCTTTACATAGTAGCCTTCGTCGGATTTGCCGGTTTCAGTTTTCTGTTTCCGGTGATACCGCTCTACGCTGCTGAGCTTGGTGCTACGGTGGCTGAGGTTGGGGTGATAGTAGCCACCATCTCCTATGTTACTGCTTTCTTTCTGATTCCATTCGGCATGCTTTCCGATAAGTTCGGACGTCACAAGCTTCTGGTCGGTGGCCTGGCCGTCTTCACGCTGGCTCCATTACTTTATCCTCTGGCTAACAATCCTGTGCAGCTCATTTGGGTTAGGGCAATCCATGGCTTGGCGGCAGCAGCTTTTCTGCCGACGGCCATTGCCCTGGTAATTGATTTAACCCCGGAGGCAAAGCGAGGTGAAGCCATTGGCTGGTATACAGCATCACTTCAACTGGGCCTGATGGCGGGACCGATAACCGGTGGCTTCCTGACAGGTCACTTTGGCTTCGATGCAGCTTTTTACGGCTGTAGCGCTATCTCGCTGATAGGCCTGGTTCTGGCTTTTTCTCGACTCCGGGCTATTGCCCACCGACCAGCGGCTACTCCAGGCAGGGCCAGTTCATCATGGCGTTGGCTAGGACAGCCGCTGGCGATTGCAGTCTTGTTGGCCACACTGCTGGTTGCTGTCGGCTCAGGTACGATTGGCAGCTACATTCCCCTTTACGGCAGGGGGTTTGGCATGACTGAGACTGATGCCGGAGCAATCATTACTGCCCTTTATGCCAGCTCAGCCATTCTGCGGGCTCCAGCCGGGAGATTGACAGACAGGATTGATAGGAAGCTGCTGCTTATAGGCGGTGTGGGGCTGAGCGCCATAGCTGTGTCTCTTTTTTCCTTTTCCCATAACCTATCGCAGTTTATCATCGTAGGCGTTGTCTTCGGTATCGGCATGGGAATAGCCATGCCGGCAAGTCTGGTAATGGCAGCCGATTTTTCTTCAACAGGCGGCAGGGCGCTATCAATGGCTATGCCTACTTGTTTCTTCCATATCGGCTTGGCTGCCGGGCCTACTGTCATGGGGTATATAGCCCAGGTGAGCGGTTTTGAGACGATGTTTCTGGCCTGTGCTTTGAGCTTGGCCGTTGGTTTGCTCATCATGCTCGGCTTGATGCGCGCCCAAAAGGTACAACAGTGAAGGTTGTGTTACATATATGTTGTGGAGTTTGCGCTGCCGGTGCTGTGGAAGCACTGGTCAGAGAGGGACATCAAGTTGTCGGCTTCTTCTACAATCCGAACATTCACCCGGCGGAGGAATATCAGAGAAGGCTGGAAACTGCTCGCAGGGTTGCTCAGGAACTGCATTTCCCATTGGAAGTGCCAGTTTATGAGCCGGAGGAATGGCTCAAACAGGCTGGTTCTTTGGAACATGAGCCTGAAGGTGGAAAGAGATGCCAGGTTTGTTTCAGATTCCGGCTGGAAAAGGCTTATGATTACATGGTGGACTGTGGAGCAGACGCTTTTACTACTACGCTAACAATTAGTCCTCGCAAATCTGCACAGATAATTAACAAAATAGGATGGGAGATAGGCGGGGAGAAGTTTCTGGTGAGGGATTTCAAGAAAAAGGAAGGTTTCAAGCGGGCTGTAGAATTAGCCAAACGGTGGCAGCTTTATCGGCAAGACTATTGTGGCTGCATTTACAGCATGAGACAAGGGCGAGGTTAGTTGAGGTTGAAACTTGAGACAAGCAAACCAAATGTGTAGCTGTGGAGCTTCAGCCCCGCCCAATATCCACACCTGGGTTGGCTTAAATCAGGCTCGCCGTCGTGCCATGACGACGATAAGGATTATAATCAGCAAGCCACCAAGGGCCAGGACAATGACACCAATTGGCGGTAATGGTAATTTGCTGGTTGTTGTCCCTGCTTCACTTACCTTGAAGCTGCTACTTTTGCCATCAATGGCAACACTGTAGCTGCCGGCGCTCTCTTTGCTTACGGTGAAAGTCACCACCCCTGTTTCCCCTGCCCCCAGGGTAACCTCGTCCTCTGCCTCGGTAGTGCCGTTTATCTTAAGGACTACTGTGTAGCTGCCCTGGCTGCCGCCGCTATTGGTAACCGCAGCGGCGATTGTCACTGTCTCACCTAGCGTCACCGAACTCGGGCTGACTTTCAAATCAGAGATGGCGAAGCTGGCCGGTTTCGGCGCCGCCGCCCCGCCAACCATGCCCAGCACGGCGAAAGTGGAGAAGTGGCTTACCTGCGCTGTCATAGTCTTAGCCTGGGTATCAACGGTGCTCGATAGCGCCGCCCACTTCGAGCCATCCCAGTAGGCGATGAACAGGCCTGCCTCTTTCACCCCGGCGGGCAAAGCTGCCGGGTCGTACTTCACGGTCAGTGTCAAGGCCGGCTTGAAGGTGGTTTCGGAGGGGCTGAACTTATAGGCGGTAATCACCGCTGTGTCAGCCGGTGGTGACGGCGGCGATAGCTCCCTGGTAACGGCGAGCGACTGCCCCTGGATGTTCACCGTGGTGTTCGCCTTAAAGCTGAGCTGTACCGCTCCATCGGCGCTGCTGACGGTCGTTGCGCTTTGGAGAACTCCAGCCTGGCTGATGCTGATGCTGCCAGCCTGCCCCAGTACCGAGCTCGAAACTGTCACCGTCGGACTCGGACTTGGCGTTTGCGTCGGCGTTGGCGTTGGTGTTTGCGTTGGCGTCGGCGTTGGAGTTGGTGGTTCGGGTGCCGGTGTAGCCGGTGGTGGAGGGGGTGGTGGTGAAGCCGCGCCCGTGGTCAGGTTCAGATTGGTTACGGCGCCGGAGCTGAGGGTGTAAGTCTGCTGGGCTTTGACGCCGTTTACATAAAATTCCATGGTGGCGCCGCTGCTGCCCGATATCTTCAATGTCGGGCTGTAGCCATATTTGCCCTGGGCATTGGTGGCGGCTGAGGCAACCTCGGTGCCGTTTATGCGGATGGAGACCGCTGTGCCCGGCGGCGCTGGATTGTCATTTACGGTGACGGTGCCGTAGAGCTGGTGAGGTGGTGCTGGTGGTGCGTCTGCCTGTGCTGGCTGCGCCATGCCCAATGCCATCGCCAGCATTATAATTAGTATCAGACAACCTGTGGTTAGCTTATTTAACATATCCATTTTATATTTTAGCAACCTTTCCTATTTCAAACCGATATGATGTTACCATCTTGGAGGGATAGACCTTCAGGTCTGTCCGCTTTCTCAGGGGGGTGGGGCAGAGCATCTGCTCCAGCCTACCCACTATAAAGACCTGTCCCTCTATGTCGTTGCGAGGCGTCCCGAGTGAAGCGAGGGAACAGCCGTGGCAATCTCGGTGGGGTTTTGGGAGGAGTGCTTCGTTTCCCCTCTCCCTCTTCAAGTCAGGTTGCTAAATTACCTCCTTTCGCAAAGCACTAAAAATAGCTTTATGGCATCTCATTCGCAGCGCATGCTCCCTGTTGGAGTAGACCAGCCACTCCAGCCGGCGGTATTGCCCGCCTTAACTTGCCAGTAGTACGTGGTGCCAGCGGTTAAACCGGTCACTTCGTGGTAGAGAACATTGCCCACCTCGGCGTTGAACATATCGGTGCCTGTGAAACCAGAGCTGGTGTTGACCTGCAGGTGGTACTTTGTAGCTCCCGCGGAGGCGTTCCACTTGAAGGTAAGAGCTGAGCAGTCCCGGGTTGGGGTCGCTGGTACCACAAGCGCTACAGTGCCACCCCAGCCAGCATACATTAAAGTGTGATTCCAAGAATTCTCAAAACTCCCTGCAGGGTCTGGCCAGGTATAACTACTAAAGGTTATAGGACTACTTTTAGCTGGGGGGCCGCCAGAGGCATAAACTTGACCATAACCCGTTGCCGCCACGGCCAACCAGTAATATGTGTCCTTAGTTACATTCAGTTCTGGAATGCTGAGCGTGTTCCAGCCAGAGACTGTATCCTGAGCTGTGTTGTTGTAGCTAAGACGTGCGCCAGGCACACCGCTAGCGTCAGCGTAAATAGCTACTTTTGCTGACCCAGCTTGCCATATCTTAACCCTAAATTCTGTTACTTTGCCAGTCGACGTGGCTTGAAACCGACACAGAATGACAATTGGGCCAGAAGAAAAGTAGGTACTCGAGGCATCATCAGCACCAATCAGCCTCTGTCCTCCGCCATTGGGTGGTGGCGGCACGGTGCCTATGGTGATGGAAAGGGCTCGAGTATCTGTGGCCATGACAGCATCGGTTACCTGCACGGTGAAAGTGGATGTTTCTACGACTGCCGGCGTGCCCGAGATTACATTGCCCGTTAGACTAAGCCCCGTTGGCAAACTGCCACTGTATAGAGACCAGGTGTAAGGCGTGGTGCCGCCCGACGCCTGCAAAGTCTGCGTGTAAAAAGTGCCAACCTGCCCGTCGGGCACCAGCGATGTCGTGGTGACGGTAAGGTCGATCGCCGTGTCAGACAGGTTAAGCGGTTGGCCGTCATTGCGGTTGATGCCGCCGGACTGCCAGGCGACCGACTGAACTGCTTGGGTGGTGCCTATGTAGAAGGTAACGGTGCCAGTGCTGCCCGGCACCTTGAATAACGGGCTGTAGCCATACCTGTGCTGGCTGTCCACGATGGTCTCGGCCTGTTTAACATTATTTACGCGAGCCTCGACCTTGGTGCCTGCAGCCGCCAGGCTGCCGCCGATATAAACGTTGCCGTAGAACTGGTGAGGTGGCTCGGGCTGTGCCAAGGCCGCAGGGGTAACGCCGCTGGCCAGGAGCAGGAGCGCCAGCACAAGGGCTATAGCCGCTCCATAGCCGGCGCTGCCGGCGCTTAAGTTGTATCGTCTAAACCATCTTTTCATATTCTCTCTCCACTCTGTTTATGGTTATGGTGGTGTAATCGTACCGGCTGCATTGAAATATACCCAGTAGCCGAAGCCGGGCGTCATGTCCTCTCCCGTAGCGTCAAGTTCCTGCCAGACGCCGGCTTGCTTCCAGTAGATTGGGAATCTGTACGACAGCGGGGACAGGTAATCGCCGTTTTCCATTGCCGCTAACGACTTGAAGCCGACCAGGTTGTAGCCGATGGACACGTCATATGTTGGCGGCAGCGTAAGTGGGCCTACCGGCAGCACGGTGCCGCTGACGACAAGGGTGGCTGGGACGCTCATGTTTATGAGGTAGCCCTTGCCGTCCTCCATCGTCAACAGGCCAGGGGGTCCACTTGGTGTGTAGGACGGCCATTTGTCAGTGGCGAGGGGATTGTAGGACCAGACGCTTATAACTTTACCCGTAGGCGTGATGCCAGCCAGGACGGTTGCGATAGCCGTGCTATCGGGGATAAGCGGCAGTGATATCAGGTTCCAGCCTGTGTTCAGGTAGATAATGGCACTTGTGCCGGTACCTATCCTGTAGGTCAGCTCGTGCGTCGCCTCTGCATTGGTATTGCCAGCTCCATCAGTCACGCAGCCTGCGGCCACAGTGACCGTTACCACAGTACCATCAATAGTTGGCGGCGTCACCTCTAGCGTAAACACTCTATCAGTCCCAGCAAAAGCGCCCGGAGTGCCGTTGGTCACGGTGATACAATCTATCTCAAAATCAGTGATAACCTCACTCCAGGTGAATGTATACACCCAGTGGCTAGCACCGGTGTTACAGGTTATGGCTACGGTTGGCACTACGCTGTCATAAATAATGGTACAACAAGTAGCAGCTAAGTTAGGACGGGATGATGCATCTATGCAGACACCCGCAGCGATACACACGGTTACGGCGCCCTGGCCAGTCGGCGTAACGCTAAAGTTATATACCCTGGCACTCACGGCAGAAAAGCTGCCTGTGGCGACGCTGCCGTTGGTCAAAGTGATGTCTCCCACCACGAAGCCGGTAACATCCGCATTGAAGATGACCCTAAATGGGATGGGTGAGGTTTTCCACGGGCTTGTGACACCTGGGGCACTAATCGTTGTCGTTGGCCTGGTATTAACGAATGTAAATGTAAATGGGGATGGGGTGGAAATACTGTTGTCATTAGTTGCAAGATCCTTTGCCTTTTTGACAGGGATGCTTACTGTCACCGCGCCAGCAGCAGTAGGAGTCACGCAAAAGTTATATACAGCGGGACTCACGGCAACAAAGCAGCCGGCGGTGCCGTTGGTCACAGTGATGTCTCCCAGCACGAAGCCGGTAACAGCCTCGCTAAAGATAGCTGTAAACGGAACAGGCGTCACATCAGTGGTTGACCCAGTCGAGCCAATAGTAGAGGTAATCGCTACCGTTGGTGGTATGAGGTCAGAGGTACGGGTTAGAGGGGGGTCGGCCTCCGTGTTGGCATTGCCGGCGAGATCCGTACACTTACCATCACGGATAGCCACTGTTACTAAAAGATTGGGGGTAGGGGTTACATCGAATGTGAATATTGTGTCGGCGCTGCTAACAAGGTTGCCGGCGGTGCCGTTGGTCACATCGATGTCTCCCGCTGCGAAACCGATAACAGCCTCGCTGAAGGTGGCGGTAACCGCGATGGGCGAGGCCTTTGTCGGGTCCTGGGCAGCGGCACTGAGTTCTACCGTTGGCGCTGTGCCGTCATATGTACGGGTTAGAGGGGTGGCCGCCGTGTTGGCATTGCCTGCGCGATCAATACACCTGCCGGCGGGGATATTTACTGTTACTAAACCATCAACGGTAGGAGTCACGCTAAAGGTATATACAGTGGTACTCACGGCAACAAAGCTGCCGACGCTACTACCGCTGCTCACAGTGATGTCTCCCTTCACGAAACCGGTAACAGGCTCGATGAACTCGGCGGTAACAGCGATGGGAGCGTTTATCGGGTCCGTGGTAGCGGCACTGAGTATTACCGTTGGTGCCGCGCTATCATAAACGGCTGTGGTAGTGACAGTTGCTGATCCCACCACCGTGCCCCAGTCTCCAGCGTAGCTAACAGTAATAGTATCTTCGTTGTTAGCTCGCAACTGCCCTGACCCCGCCGTGCCGCTGACTAATTGGAAGCTGCCGGTAAATGTGCCGGTTCCCGTCCCTGTCTCAGTGCAATAAATATCGATCGTGGTTGGGTCAGTTAAGGTGCTCTTGGCCGTAACTCTAAGATCGCCTAGGCCACTTTTATAAGCATTTTGAATAGTGATAGTTACTGTATCGTTAGCTTTGTAGTAAGTGAGGATGGTGACACTACCGGTGTAATTAGTAGTGTTATTCCACCAGTTGTTGGTGGCGATAAGGGTGCCCGTACCGCCATTGGAGACACCATAGGTGGTGTTCCCCCAAATGTTATTATGTGTCACTGCCCAGGTAGTGACCACAGGTGCAGTGATATCACTAGCGATATTGATGCCAATCGGGCTGCCGGTAATGTTGTTGCTATCCACCGTTAGGTAGGTGATAGCAAATTTCATATTGAAGGCCGCTACGGCGTTCGCCTTAAAGGTGTTGCCCGTTAAAGTGTTGTGGTCTCCATTATCCATGCGGATACCATATTGACCGTTCGAGTTTGCTGTGTTATTCGTGAATGTGTTGTAGTTGCACCCGGTTGGATCAACACCCGGTTCACTAGAAGCCGTAGCCAGAAAGAAGCCGTTTCTGATATTCGAGTTAGCCGTATTTCCTGTCCACGTGTTGTGACTCGAAGAATTCACTTTGAAGCCATAGCCCGAACCAGTAGTAGAGTTATTCAAGTTTGCTGTGTTGCTCGTGAAAGTATTGTAGTCCGAATTCCACAACTCGAAGCCCTGATAGAGGTTAGAAGAAGCGTTATTGCTCGTGAACGTGTTGTTGTGGCTCCCAATACTCAGCTCGATGCCGTTGACGTTGCCTGTCAGAATATTATTGGATATATTGCATAGCGTCACGCCAGCACCAAGATATATCCCAGCTGTTTTATCCCCATATATCGCACCTGTAACCGTGAATCCCGAGATGTTCACGGAACTCGCAGTTACATTAAAGACGCTAACGGCTGT
>JAPLHH010000266.1 GCA_026389735.1 Chloroflexota bacterium
AAAAGGGGGGGCTCTTTACTGAAAAGGTTAGTTATGGGTTAGACACCTATGATAAAGACCAGCTACGCCCTCTTCTTCAGGAAGTTATCACCGACCTAGCTGACAGCAAGCAAAACTTTGGTCGACTTTCACAGCTCGACCCTAACAGCAAGGCGCTAACCACAACACAGAAATATGACCCTATCATTGCTGCACCCCTTGAGATTGACCAAAAAGTGATTGGCCTGGTGTTTGTGTTGCGTCCACATCTTGCTGAACCTTTTAAGGCGAGTGACCAGCGCTTGCTGTCTTCTTTTGCCCTTCTGTTGTCCTCCTTAATACATGACGCTCTTCTGGTGCATCAGCTTGCCGAAAAACAGTACAAGATTGATGCCATTCTGGAGATGAGCAGTGACGGCCTCATGACCATCGGCCTGGAGCGTAGCATAATAAGCTTCAATACCGGCATGGAAAGGCTTACCGGCTGGAAGAAGAGTGAGGTAGTCGGGAAATATTGCTTTGATGTCCTAAGGATATCTGATAGTAAAGGGGTGAACCTGTGCCAGACGATATGCCCTATACTCAAGGGTACCCAGGGTCTCTGCCGTTTTGATGGCGTAATCATTAGCAAGGACGGCCAAAAAGTTGATGTGGCTATGACTTATTCTCTGGCGCGCTCGCCTAGCGGGGAACTCTGGGCCGCTGTGTTAAACATTCGGGACATTAGTCGGCTTCTCCGAACTGAGGGTTTGGCTTCGATGTTGCTTGCCCGGGTTTCCCATGAACTCCAGACCCCGATTTCGATTATTAAGGCTTATGCCAGTACCCTTGCCCGCCGGGATGCTCACTGGGATGAGAAAACATTCAGGGATAAACTGCAGGCTATCGAGGAGGAAAGTGACCGCCTCAGCGGCATGGTTAGCAAACTCCTCTACACTTCCCGGTTGGAAGTCGGCGAGTTCTCATTAAACAAACTTTTATTCGACCTGCCTAATCAAGTGCAAAAAGTGGCCAAGAGGTTTGCCGGACAAACGAGAATCCATAAGATCGAGACTGATTTCCCGCCTGACTTTCCCTCTGTTTTTGCTGACCCTGAAAAAATAGACGAGGTATTGACAAATCTTATCGAGAACTCAATAAAGTTCTCAACACAAGGTGGAACAATCACCATCAAAGGTGAGGTTTCAGACAATCAGGTTCTAGTGATTGTCGCCGACGAGGGCATTGGCATCCCGCTACGTGACCACGATTACGTTTTTGCTCCTTTCTATAGAGTAGAGTATGGCTCAGCCAGCAGAGTTAAGGGTACAGGGCTAGGGCTCTACATTTGTAAGACCCTCATTGAAGCTCACGGCGGTCGAATTTGGATTGATAGTGAATTGGGGAAGGGAACCCGTGTCACCTTCAGCCTACCTATACAGGCTAATAATTGAACACGATAAAGGTTGATTACGATTGATATACGGAGAAAGACAAAGCAAGACAATTCTAGTCGTCGATGACGAGCCTCGCATAGTCGAGGCTGTGACCATGAACCTGGAGCTAGAGGGGTATCAGGTCTCATGTGCCAGTAATGGTCAGGAGGCACTGCAAAAAATCACTGAAGAATTGACTGACCTTATCATACTCGACGTCATGATGCCCGATATGGATGGCTTTGAGACACTGAGAAGGATTCGGGAGATCTCAAATGTACCGGTTATTATGCTCACTGTCAGGGGTGGAGAAACAGATAAGGTTAGGGGCCTTGAACTGGGAGCCGATGACTATGTCACCAAGCCTTTTGGCCCAAAAGAGCTGGTCTCGCGGGTCAGGGCGGCTCTGCGCCGAACTGAGATGCCCGGTCCGGTGTCTAAGACGGAGATACGAGTGGATGACAATCTTTGCATTGACTTCGGCCATCGCAAGGTCATAGTAAGAGGTAAGGAAGTCCACCTCAGACCCACCGAGTACCGTCTCCTCTACCACTTAGTAAGTAATGCTGGTCGTGTTCTCACTCATGAGACTTTGCTCAGAAAAGTATGGGGCCATGAGTACCGAAATGAAGACCAGTACCTGTGGCTTTACATGACCTATTTGCGCCAGAAACTCGAGGACGATCCCAAGAGACCGAAGTATATCTTAAGTGAACGAGGCATAGGCTACCGCTTCAAAGAATTTGGCAAAGGCTAGCCCGTCCTTTACACATGTCTTCGCCACTTGTTACGTATTCTCAGCAAGCTGACCTAAGGCATATCAATAAAAGCAGCCAAGTCAGTAGCGTATTATTAGAAAAGTCAAAGGTAGGCATACACCAACAACCTTGCCATGCTCTGCTTCCCGCCATAGCTTATAAGTTATACCTAGCCTCCCAGTTCTACTAATTTTTAACTCCAGCAATTCTACCCGTAGAGATTACCGACATATCAGCTAGCTGATCAGATTTAACGAAAGAGGTTTGGTTAGGTAACATTCAAGTAGAAAGTGACCCTAATATCACGATAACTCATTTCGTGATGCCTAGAACTCAGACTTCAAGAGAAACATTCTGGAGCTCTTCGGTGTTCAGAGAGGATCGAAAGGAGTAAAATAAAGACTAAGTTCGCATTTTGCGGGAAGAAACAACATGCAGCCAACTCAAGGTCAGTCATCAGAATCGACTAAGGTAGTTAATTACCGCAGAACTGCCATACAGATTGTTCTCCTTTTATGCATTGTCAGCCTGTTTGGAGATATAGCCTATGAAGGTGGGAGAAGTATTAGCGGTCCTTACCTGGCTACTCTGGGAGCTAGCGCCGGAATGGTCGGCATCGTTACTGGAGGTGGCGAGTTTCTCGGCTATGGACTACGCTTTATTTCGGGGTATCTTATTGACCGTACCCGAGCATATTGGGTATTAATGTTTCTCGGCTACGGACTGATTGCGGCTATTCCGTTATTGGCGTTTGCAGGTAATTGGCCTTTAGCAGCCACTTTCC
>JAPLHH010000254.1 GCA_026389735.1 Chloroflexota bacterium
AACCCTCTCGATCTTCTTTATGGACGGTACCCATTGGTGCCACTCTTCAGTATTGTCAAACACCGCCCAGATCTTTTCCGCTGGAGCGTTGATCTCAACAGTGCTACCAAATCTCATACTTTTGGTCATAAGCCACCTCCACTTCACTCTGTAAGTAACCTAACACGCCCGACTTCAGTTGTCAACAGGGTGTTGCGTCTGTTGGATTGGGAGAGCACGATCCGCCCTCTTGTTCAGTAGCTTTTCAACGAATGGATTAACTGCTTTGGCGTCAGCCTGCGCTAACCGGGTGTCCTACCCTTGGAAAAATCAAGGCCTATCCTGATTTACTTTCTGTACTTCTTTTCTTCTGCTGCTGCGCCATCCACTGGCATCTCCAGCACAGGCACGGACCAAACTGTTGCCCCTGCAAGCGCCAACGGGTATTGGGCAGCAGCTATGGCCTCGTTGCTTTCGGCTTCTACGATACTTATGGCTAGCAGTGCGCCTGGTGGAAGAACGCCGGGAAATGCTAGTCCCAGACACATGTATTGAGCCAGCACTTTTCGCCCTGGCGTTTTGGCTGCCTTATCGGCAGCCTGTGCTACCTCCGGCGCTTTGGCGGCATCAAACATTACGAAACTGATAAACTTCATTTTACACCTCCCTACTTAGTTTTGTTGCTGGGAAGGTAGGGCACCCGGGTGATATTGTGGCTGTTGTCAAAACCATAAAACTCGACCTCATGTAGCGAAATTAACCATCATGTCTAACTTAGTATCCGTAATTACATCATAGCAACCTCCTAGTATATGTGCCCAAAACACAAAACCGACCACGTTGGGTCGGTTTCACTATTGCCTCCTCACTAGTCAAGTGCCCAAATTACGGCCAGTGCTTCATCAGCCCCCTAAGACTATCCGATTTTTAGCCACAAGAGTCATCCAAAAATGCGAACGCAACCACCTCCCAGTTCAGTCAACGTTGCTCGTGAATTGACTTCGTCCTTGACCAATTCAGTCTAGTTCAGATTCATAGCAACTGTCAATACCTCGGAGTGCTATGTTGAGCCCTCATCGATAAGGAATGTGATTAAGAACTTCAGAGAGGACACTTAAACTAGCCAAAGGACACAATCCGCCCAAATGTTCAGCAAGAGTTGTAGTTATTCAGAACTTGGCCTCACAGGTAGGAGAAATCCAAGCATGTCGATTCCCGGCTTAACGCTACATTATCGCTACTTTGTTTGGTTTGCTCACTCCTCATTGCTATGCCAACTGAATATATGTGTGAAACAAAGTGAATAGAACTATGCCACCAAGGAACAGCAACACTGCAGTTATTTGAAATGCGAGAAAAGTATCGTGGACTGTTTTGTTAGCACCTAGTTTCAAAGACCTTCTAATAAACTCTTCCGAGCTTACTACATTGGGGTCGTATCTGCTCCGAAAATACCTAAATGGAATAAGCTGCTTGTCCTCAGGCCAAAGAACCGTTGCGGATTTTGCAAAGGACTTTGTTCCAATGGCGCCATCAAGACCTAGCAATTTCTCCAGTTTAGCAAGGACAGTGACTGTCTCCAGAAATGTTTGATAAAATCTATCCATAGCCGTCTTCCCCAGCTGTGCGAGCACTATTACTAGAAGCGGAAGTGTAAGGAAAAGTACTGAGCCAAAGCTCCTGTAATACTGTGACAAGCCAACAACATATGCTGCAAGCAGTGCAATGAAAAACGCCGAATACCAGTTGGCGTACTTGAAATGTAGATCCAGGTAGGCTACCTCGTCGACACTGCATTGTTTCCAAAGTTCTATTAAGTGCTTTTCTTCCAGTTGTCTCCCGTCTGACGAGAGCCAACTTTCGCTAGACTTGAGCCTTTCAGTTACTGAACTGCCCATGATCCGTTTAACCTCCCCATTTTACTTGGAAACTCCGCTCTGGTGTGTGTTATGCGAGAATAAGCAACCAGCCTTGCTCGGAAAACTTGGGCATCCTCGTATCCATCGACTTTAGAAGCACCAAACTGGGCTCCCGCGCAGAGTTATAGCTTCTCGTTGCCGAGGCTATTTTACGCTGACACTTCTATTGGAAGCAAGAAAGATTGGACAGGCAAACCAAATGAATGAAGTGAACAAGGCGCTACATTGTTTAACTATCTGTCAGGTTCTACCACAACGTCAAATATATAGATGTTTTTGATGTTGCCTTGTGTCTCTGACCAAGCACCGAATGATTTGATGGCCTTGCCTGCAGTAAGTATTTCAATATCTTGGATTTCATCTGGCAATAATTCATTAATTTTGAATACTGCTCTAGTTCCTGTTGGTTTTCCGCCTTGAATCAAGTCCACTCTTTTCTCGTTGTTTATTTTTACAAAAACGATTGAGTTAGGCGTAAAATCGATATCCACCTTTATGTTTCTTGCAATCCCATCTCCCTTATTGCTAGTTACTATTGTATAAAGTTTTTCATTCTCTGAATACTTCCAGTCAAAAAGTTTCAAAGGGAATGAATCATGCTCAAGTGATGAAACACCTTCTGGGAACTTGATTGGAACTATTGTAATTTTAGACCTTGTAGGAGCTATTTCTCTTAACTGGTCTATACTATAGGAATGTTCCATGCCATAGCAATAAACATAAACATCTGGATGTCTGCCGTGAACTTTGTCTTCTATACGAGGTAGATAATAGATGAGTACGGGTACAATAATCGCTAAAACAACCGCAGCAATCGCTAAGATGATAGGCGTTGTCAATTTCCTGCCTTTTTTCTTGTTTGTCCTAGGCATATTAGGATTTGTTAGGCTTTAATTGAATCGTATTTTAATCATAATGCTGAAAATCCCTGATGTCAATGTGTTTTTGACAAGTCACAGGCGATTCATGCACACCGTGGTACATTAAATGTCGACTTTCCTGTGTGATAAAGTAACAACAGGCTAACTTACCACTAGAAGATTCAGTTGAGTGCGTCCTTATTGGATCAAGTCATTGCACAATAGTCAGTATTGTTGAGCTCGGGGGTCATTATACTCGAAGAACGTGGTGGTTTTCGTCACGCAATGCCAAACGTTCGCCTATTCTGATAACTGCAAAAGAGATTATCAGCTAACGCATAATTTGTGGAAATTGAAACATCTCACTTGTAGTTCTTCAGCATATACCACTATTCCTGCGGAACCATTGTCGTTCCCACTACCCGAATCATCCAGTTAACCTTGTTTGGATCTCCGAACCAATATTCAGAAGCAGGCCCATAAGGCCATTGCGCTGATATTATAATATTCCCGGCTGCGTCTTTGACCGTGACATTTGAGTGTTCGTTCGCCACACTATCATCAGCCCCGATATGTAGCCCATAACGTGGACTCAGTGTATAGATATGAACATAGAACTTATCATTAACTTTAATGTCCGGAACTTCAAAATCTGTCCATGCTGAGGCGGCAGATGAAAATTTACTATAAGGGTAAGTGACTGTATAAATTACCTTTAAATCTTTATCCAAAATCTGCAAATCGAAAGTCTTATTTTCAACGCCCTTATCCGCCTTAGGAGATAAAAACCCGACTATCTTTAATTTTGTTATAGTGAACGGAGTTGTTGGCGCGGAGAAATCAACGATGTGTCCTCCATCCGAGTAAGAAATAGAGTCTCTTGCATAGCCGTTGTCATATTTCAACTCTATCTCTTTTGCTATAAGCTTTGGTTTTACTATAAGACTCGAACTCATTTCACCAATAGCCACTTTATAAGTGCCCGCTTGATCTTTAGCTAGTGAAAAGGTTACTGTCTCAGTGGCCCCGGCTGCAACGACTATATCCTTCGTTTCAGCTTTTACTCCATCAAGGGTCAATATAGCAGTGTAGGTCCTCTCGCTGCCACCAATGTTTTTCACCTTAGCTACAATATTTACTGCTGTTCCAGCGATAGTCTCTGGAGGCACAATATCTAGAGACATCACACTAAAACTCGCCGGAGCTTTGCAACCTAGTACCGCGGCCATCGGCATCACCACTAATATCATGGCTACCAAAAGACTTACCTTCACCATCTCTTTCCTCCTTGTAGCTATTCTACTCCCAAATGCTTATCCTATACAATGGTCACAACAAAGTCGACTGAGTCGACCAACTTTTGGATACATTTCGTCAGAATGTTTACCTTTGAATTTGGGGGCTAGTTGATATAATATGAAGTAAGAACCGCAGCGAGCGCACTAGAGATAGCAATTAGATAGTCTTGGCAGGAAGAGTTTGGCGAATCTGGCTATTACAAAATACTGGAATGCTAATACTGCAAAAGCTCGGCATAGGAAATGCCAATGTAAAGTAAGTTGTGCAGGACACAAGAGGAGGCAGCAACCTAATGGACGATAATGAGGTTCGGGCAAGATGTGGGGAGTGTGGCATAGAATTAAAGCAAACTGCTAATAAATGTCCAAACTGTGGGTCCACTAGGAAAGTATACAGTAAAGCGCTGGGAGGCACCCTTGAACTGAAAGGCAGCCTCAGCGCAATACACGAGTTTCGCTGGAGTGGTACTGCCTGGACAATCCTCGGCATATTTTTAACCCTGTGGGCTACAATTTTCTTCGGGTTGTGTTTCTTAAATAATCTATCTTTATGGGCAAACCTACTTATATCACTTGGCATTATGAGTCTATTATTTCTCGTTATTTGGCTTGGAAGAAATCAAATTAACAAAGTTTTAAATTGGGTAGAACGCAGATTTACAGGGAGGAAGACTTATCACAGTGACTAGTGAAATCCGATTCACAGGTTTTTTAGCCATTCCTCTTATCTTGCCTTTGCGGCCCGCAGCCACTTAGTTGTACATTTGAATCTTGCCTGGATAGTTTCCTAGAATTGGATCCCACACAAAAAGCCATATAGTCAATTCAGTATGTGGACAAACCCAACTCGAGAAATGATACAATAACTTTGGGAAGGTCAGTCCACCCTTCACTTAAGCTGGTTGTAATTAAACAATATCACAGAGGCATTGGGGGATGACAACTGAACGCAGGGTATTCAAAGTCTTTATTGGTTCACCATCAGATGTTACCGAGGAAAGACAATACTTCCATGATGTAATTGCCGAATATAATAATATATACAATATTACGGGTAGAGTGGTGATTCCATTAGAGGGGAAGGATGCATTGCCCGGGAGAGAGCGTGCGCAAGCGAGAATCAATGAGGATTGTATTAAGTGCTGTGACCTTGCCGTCTTTGTTCTTTCGACGCGATGGGGCAACCCATCTGGAAAATATAGTTCCGGCTTCGAAGAGGAATATGAGCTAGCAACTGACCTGTCTGAAGAGAATCAGGGCAGACCGGCCATCTGGCTTTACTTTCGTGATATTCCTAGCGAACATATTACAACTCCAGATGAACAGTTAAAGAAGGTGCTCGATTTCAGAAGCAAAATAGAGCGCGAGCATATGCCTTCTTACCACCATTACCAGACTCCAATGGATTGGCAAGGTATGTTCAAACGTCATCTTCATCTTTGGATTTCTGAACATTTTGGTCCTCGCGAAGAAAAAATAACAGTGGCTGGGAATGCGGAAAAACAACCAGAGGCGAAACCCACGCCAGTACCGATAGCCGCTATCAGATCTCAGTGGACTATTGTCGATACGCCGGGTTCTACACTTTCACTTACGAAAGAGGTTTTAAACCCGAATAACCAAGGGGCCGGAATCAATAAAATTGCTATCACTCCCGATGGGACCACGATGTGGGCAATTGTCAGGCGTGGTGATCGAAATGGCATCGAGCAGGGTGGCTCACAAGTTTTGCTATATAGATCTATAGACGGTGGTATTAGCTGGACAGATACACAATATTTAAAACTTGTCGCTGCTCAATCACATATTGAAAATGGTACTTTTATCTGGGATCTGGCCGTAGCCCCTGACGATCCAAATATTATTATAGTGGCCTGTGCAGACATTAGTGTAAGTCCAGCTAATCAGGAAGTATGGATTTCAACCGACAAAGGTGATAGGTGGGCGAATACCGGGTGGCCTCCTCCGAATATTACGGCAGGTGCTGATTTTATCAGCGCTATGGATATTTCTATGGGTTTTGGCAATCGCATGGTACTAATTGGTACAAGAGATGGTAGTGGACTTGATACAAATAACCTACAAATCATGAGAGTCGATCAGCTTAGTCAGTGGAACATTCAAGATGCTACATCAAGTATATCTGCGTCAATTAACCACTTCACCGGTGATATACTTGCTGCCAAATTTTCACCGAACTTTCCGAATGACCACACCATTGTTATAGTCTATTGCGATGATACCTCAGCACATAAAGGAACTTGGCTTGCTACAGGTACTCACAATATTAAAAATAATTCTACTGTCTGGCAAAAACATGCAGACCATGTTGAGATCAGGAACACAGATAATAAGCTAGGCGATTCACCTAGAGTCGATGAGATAATAATAGCTAGTTTAGAGCTTCCGTTAGATTTTTCGGGAGATGATGCTAACCATCGACGCTTTTACGTTAGCACTGACGCCATCGATAGGATATCCCATTTTACACCGAATCGTGGTGTATATCGGGTTGATAATAGAGTTATCTACACTCTGATGGATAATACAGCTACTTTTGGTGTAGTTAATACGAATAACATTACTCGACGTGCTTCCAGTATTGCCTATTTCGGCACATGTACTTCTGGCAAACTACTTGTTGGCGAAGTATTGGGATACGGTAACTTAGCAACTGTTTCCACTTGGTTCACTGATTCCCCTAACACTTATCCAATACCTTGCTGGTATCCAGCCTTAAAACCACCAACTGGAGCTGCTGGACATATTACTAATCTTTGCGCCGGGTATACTTCCGGCTACGGTAATGCGAAGGTTGCGTGGTCACCTACTGGTATTGTTGCCTATGCAGCTACCAGCGCTGCGGCACTCGGCCCTTCGGCCATTGCAGCCGTTGCAAAGGGAGCTATTATAAGTGCACCATCATGGCCTACTGGTTGTGTTAACGTAGTGCCATGTGATGAATCAGCCTTTAGTATAAGCCGTACCAACGGAGAGACTTGGAACCAGTTGGGCCTAATCAACACTCTGATTGCTAAGTTTACCGATGTCGCTCCATCTGCTGATGGTAGAACTCTCTATTTGGCATCAGTTAATGCCAATGTTGGATTACCAAATTTCGATAGCATTTGGCGTTCCAGTTGCAATCCAGAAGTTGCAACGCCACTGCCAGCACAGTCTGTAGGTACTTATTGGGAGAGGATATTAACACACGTTACTGCACCAGACTGCACAGGCGCACAAACCAAAGTAGCTCTGCTTAGGACGGTACCTTATTGTGCTGATCCAAGCGGCGAAATCATCGCTTGGGGCGTGTGGGATCCATTATCAACGTTCGCTCATGGCGTAGCTGCCTGGTCTCCTGATTATGGCGATTACTGGGCAATTATTATACCGAGAAATCCTATACAGGACTTTACTTTTGAGTCTAGAACCATTCTATACTTCTTAAGCCCGACAGGTTCAGTACAGAAGATGCCATACACTGGAACCGGTTGGTCAAGAACACTACATGATGTGTATACCAAATTACAAGGTGCTCACACCATTGCTTCTTATCCCGAAGGTAAGGTTCTTATAGGTGCCAATGTATCATATCATAGTCAATTTGATGGCATATCTTTCTCAAATAATTTCAACACAGCCAACCCATCGTTCTCGATATTGTCAATTGCCGGCAGGACACCATTTATGGGTGATATGCATGTGGCATTCGATCCCAATTTCAAGGATAACAATACTATCTTTGCCTGCGATAATAGTATCCTTGGCGGCTCTATCTATCGTAATAACCCAGCTTCCCAGGTCAAATGGGAAGACGCTGACATAATGGCGACTATTAATGGCGCCATCGGTTTAAATGGTCTTCACCAAGTTGGACATCACGGTCTAATACTTGCCTTCACCGGAGAAGCTCTTTACTCAGCTCACGAAATAAGTCTTAGATCTACGCCTCCGGGCAATAGCGGTGTGTGCCGCTCCTTCAATAACGGTACTAATAAATTGGGACCGCTCTCAGGTATACCCAAGCCAGGGGTGACCTGGGATTGCTTCAACACTTTCCGTGATATTGTTACTGCGGGTGTCACATTCTCATCTCAGCCCACTTCTCTTAAAAGCTGCGGTTGCTGCACGCTAGACACCGATACCACACTCTATGCCATTGATTATAGGCCTTATGTTCCCGCTTCTAAGATGGGTATGCTATGGGCATGTACTGACAACACAGCCAAGAGAATTTCATAAAGCTTTTCATCGGCATCGACAATTTAATAGCACAATACATCGGATTGTTCAGATCAAGTTGGAAATACGTCGGAAGGCGAGTTCATTCACTAGCGGGTAGATTAGATACAGGAGAGCTACTTAGAATTTTCACTTCGTTCCGGTGGTTCATAGCCTCTTTCGACCCATTCTACTACTACTCCAACAGTTGCCCGCCAACTTAAGGAAAACGGTCGATAGAGAAACTCTCTGCACCGAGGACATTCAAATTTGCCATCTTTCATCTCCATTAGGCAATTCTCCTCCCCCTCACGGACACAATGAACGCAAGGAACTGGCTTACTGCCGTCAGCGAAGCCATATGCCACGATTAACAGGTCCAACCACTTGGCTATTTGCTCTATCAACTCAAACCACTTAACGAGCCTATCATCTGCGTCACCAAACCTATCGGTTATACTGTTGGGTGCTGCCGCTGTGACTTTAGGCTCATGCGCGTCGCTATCCCGTCTGGCCAACTGGAGAGCCTGGTGAGGACCTATCTCTCCAGCCTCAATCCTAGCATGCATGCTAGCTGGTAGCGAAAGTAAGGCTATCCGAGCCGAAATTGTTCGTTGGGGAATACCGGTTCGTCTAGAAAACTCACTCTGAGATACTCCGTAATTGTCGAGATATGCCTTGAAAGCTCTAGCTTGCTCCAGCGGTGTCAAATCCTCACGCTGATAGTTCTCGGCGAGTTGAATCTCGAGGGCTTTCTGATCGTCGATGTCCTTACGAACAATGCATTCAATGTGAGATATGCCGGCCTCCTTGGCTGCGCGCCAGCGTCTCTCACCTACCACAATCAGATATTTACCTGGCGGACCCGGTCTGACGACTATCGGGCTTACTTGGCCGGTTTCTGCCAGACTGCGGCTGAGGTCTGCAAGTGTATCGGTCGTGAATCTCTTGCATGGCTGATTGGGGTCTGGGACTATGTCGTTCACGGCTAGGCGCGATAACCTTACTGTATCCGTGGTCGACTTTTTATTTTGTTTTGTAGACATACCGTCACCTCCAAGTATGAAATCACTACTTTTCGAAGCTGCAGGTCAACCATTGTTATTTCTCAGACTTGCTGCATCGAGTATTGTCCAACCTATATAATGCTATGATGATCCTCCATTGCCTGCGGTTTCACCGTAGTCAACGGTGTCCACGATTTGATGTCGACCTTTCTTCATGTTTATTCCTAGTACCGACTGCTTAACGTAATAAAGAAGGGACAAGCCTCCCCTTTTTCCTAAGCTGTTCGCAAACCAGCAAATAAAAAAGGGCATTGGCTTGCCCCCTTCTGGTATCGACTATTCGGTTGTTAATAAAATATTAACAAATCAATGTTAGGCTGTCAAGAGTCAAATACGGAAAAACTATCACTGTTGCCATGCTGAACAATCCGATGGAATGTTTAAGCCTAAATACTTGTAGGATACTGCGGTGGTGATTTGCCCTGCTTCTTCACTACTCTGGGGTAACTACCCCGGGTGATCTTTTTAGTTACGCTAATTAGCTCAACCTCGTGCCACCATTCATCGCCATAATCGAAAAGATAGAGGAATTTTTTGGCGGAGTGCAGAGCGAGACTATCAATCCTGATGCGAGAGGCAAGCTTACTCGTTCCACCAGTATCAAGACCCGGTGAAATATACTCACTCTCTCTGTCATAGGGCTTATTGCTCAAAAAGAAGCTGTACTGGTGTTCCTCAAAACGGTCGAATGCTTTGAATATTGCTTTATGCAGGCTAGAGAGCATCTGGTTTTCTTTTATCTCGATAATTCGCCAGATATCAGGCTTGTTCCTGAGCGATACTTTGAACCTGTGGATGTAGTGAGTGTGAGCATAGTCCGATGATCTCGTTGTGGCTTTATCTGCTTTCTTACCTCGTTGCCCCAGCCTCTTATCAAAAATGAGAACATTTTTCAAAGCATCTTGAGCCAGGGCATTGGTGGAATCTAGGCGTATTGCCCGTTCTGCATATTCCCTAGCCTTATCGATATTGGCCGAAGACAGGTAAGCGACTGCCAGGTCAGTCAGGATGTTGGCGTTGGCTGGGGCTAGACGACTTGCCTTTTCAAGAGAGGCTAACCCTTCGGCTATGTCACCGCTACTGTATATAGCCCAGGCCAGCCCACGCAGATACTCGCCATTATCTGGCTCCTTATCAACCGCTATCTGGAACTCCGGAATCGCCTTATCCCACTGCCGCTTAACCGAGTATATGAAACCCAGGATGTAGTGGTAACCGGGCTTCTCTGGCTTATAGCCTATCGCTTTCTTGATGTGGTTTTCTGCCAGGTCAAGTTGCCGCAGCGTGAGAAATATGTCTCCCAAATATGCATTGGCATACTCCACAGCCACAGTGTCATCCGAATACCGGATGAGGATGTAGCGGTAGATTTCTATGGCTTTATCGTAGTTGCCAGATTCAATATAGCTTCTGGCTTCGTCCCATATCGTATGAAGCTCAGAGGCGTCTTTCTTATCCATGAAACTTTCTCGTCAGCAAGTGCGTCTCCAAACTAATAATACCATGTTCTGGAGGATGAGTAATTGAGATAGACTGAGCGTCTTCTCAAGAAGAAGGAACTGAAGCCATTTACTTCACATTATGGCTGATTGTTAGCAGAATCGCTGTATTGTAGAGTTGAAGAGAGCTCCTGGCCGCTTAACAAACAACCAAGACAATCTACGCTGGACGCAAGTACACGTATCCGCAAATAACATATGAGAGCGCAAAGGATATTGAATCATATTTGTTTCATGTACCCTTCAATAACGGTGACTAATACGTTACTTTCAGGCGGAGTA
>JAPLHH010000092.1 GCA_026389735.1 Chloroflexota bacterium
CAAGCAGTGCAACCTGCCAGAAAGACCGTGCTGCCTGCATTCAAATATCTACCCGAAGGAGGGCGACACGTAATCGAATAAATTCATAATTGAAAATAGTATATTTACTAATTTTATTGGAATCAGGGTTTTTTAGTGGCCTGTATATGGTCACCCTTTTCATCATAACAATCTAGCATTAATACATTGCCTTGTAAGGTTATCTTACCTTTATAAGTGCTGTTAATTACTGTAGTAATCCATCCCCCTTTGTCCCCTGTTTCCAGATTAGCGGGTTTCCTGCCTTCGCCTGTACGCTTGCAATTCATTGAAACATTACCCTGGTTATCTACGGTTCCTTGGTAATCTACCGTACTTGCCCCCGTCTGAAATGGATTCTGAAGACTCGCAGTACTACGTTCGCGTGAGAAATGACCTTTAATTGTATTCCCGCTTACAACAAAGTCTTGACCTCCTCCAGTACTATAAACACCATCATAACTTGTAACCGGCGTACTTTCGGCTGCCTCGAGCTTGGCCCACAGCTCTGTAATCCTGCCTTCCGCGACAGTAGCCGTCGCGGAGTAGTCTTTATAGCCTGCCTTTTTCAGTCCCACTTTATAAGTTCTCGCCTCAACGATATTATTAGAAGGTGTCTGGGAGCCCTGCTTCTGGCCATCTATGTAGATATCCGCCCCCGCGGGCACGGAACCTATAGTGAGCGTCCCCTTCGCTAACTGCAGCGGTTTCAGCGGCGCCCAGACCTGCCTCTCCTGCAGGGGCTCCACGTCGACCCTCTCGGAATAGTCCTGAAAGCCGGCTTTTTTCACGGTAATTTTATACGAGCCTACGGGAACATTCCCAAAGCTGGCAGGCGTCTTTACATCCTGGGTTGTACCGTCAATTACGATAGTAGCATCGCTCTGGTCGGATGCTATCCTGAGGTTGCCGGTTGCAGCTGGCAGCGGCTCCAGCTTTGCGGATATCTGCGCGGTCTGACCTGCTATGACGCTAACCGTCCTGGCATAATCCTGGTAGCCGCCCGGAATCTTCAGCACTACTTTGTGGTCTCCAGGTGTAATTTCATGTAACGTATTCGGTGTCTGCAGGGATTCTTTGGAGTTATCCAGCCAGATGTCAGCCCCGGGGGGAGTGCTCACGATGTGAATTGCACCGTTGACTACCATTGTATTTGTATTGGTATCCGTAGTGGTACCTGAAGTGTTTTTGGCTAAATCGCCCGATAGGGTAATCCCTTGGCTGACAAATAGGCTTTTTATCCAGTCCACTGCAACTCCGTCGGCTGTTGACCCCAGAAAATTGTCCATAAATTCTACAGGACTCTTGCCAATAGTATCTTTCACAGCATTCTTAATTCCCTCTAATGTAAAAGCATACTCTTTATTAACGAGGTCAGCGAATGCTTCATAGCCCCGGCCAGGGATTGCTTTTATGTCTTCTTTTGCTGCGTTAACAAGGTCGTCCAGTTTCTTGGCTGTTTGCTCTTCGCCCTCTTTGAGTACAGCCTGCATGCTCTTGATTTTCCTAATATCGTTTATGTTTGTTAAAAGTTCTCCGCCCTCTTTCTCAAGAAGTGCTTTCGCTGTTTCCGAAGCTCCTTTTTCCTCATAATTGACAATCGTTTTTTTTACAAAATTGATACCTTTTTCATAAAGAATTTTCGCTCCCGATGCTGTACCCTTGAGTGCCGCCGAAGCCGGCAAAATCGTCTTTGAACCACCCACGAAGGATAACCCTATATTCAGTGCTCCTTCAGCAAGCGTGGCATTGCTTGATTTCTGGTTCGCTACCTGATAAATTCCCTTGCCAAATCCGGTGAAGCAGCTAACACCAAATTTAGCTATAGCTCCTGCTAACCAGGGGGCATTATCAGCATAAGTTCCTTTACCAAATATCTTCTCCACGGGGTATCCCACCGCTTCTTCACCTATTGCCTCTCCCCAATTTTCGAGTGTATCGAAAGTTTTTTTTGCCACATTCAGGGTATCCACTCCTGACATGCCTGTCATATAATTATTTCCCGCCCGTATAAAGTTGCTGCCAACCTGATCTCCAAGGTCCTTGAGTGTATTTCCCTCGTAGAGAGTACAGGCTGCATCAAAGGGAATCTTTGAAACTGCGCTCAAGCTGTCCAAACCCATCCCAACAACTTTCTGTGCGGCTGCTGCGGCTGCTTTGACACCTTTCCAGGATAAATACGACGTCGCCTCTCCCGTACCCAGACTCAACGCGGCTGCCGAGTCTGTATCAGCGTTCAGGGCACTGAAAGCGCTGGAAAAGTTATTATTAACCTCGTCGTCAGCGTAAACCGGGGTGAATAGCGTAAAATCATCCATCCTTCTTAAATCCGCAAGCAGGTTTTTCTTATCCACGTTTCCCATTATCTCTGCCAGCGATGTATTCACTGATTCAAAGACATCAATATAATCGTGAATAAACTGGATTCCCTCTTCATCCAGGTATTCAGAGGTTTGCAGTGTTGACGCGGCCTGCTT
>JAPLHH010000201.1 GCA_026389735.1 Chloroflexota bacterium
AAAGAATAAATTTTGGGTTATGAGGGAGCCACGGATAACAGAAGAAGAGTGAACCCCGTTAGAAATTCCAGCGGGGCATTAAACCCCGCCGGAATTATTCTAAAATCTAACCCCGCTGCAGCCGCCGGCCCAGAGGGCCTCCCTCCGGGGCATGAGCCCTTCCGGGGCGGAGCCTGGCCCGGAGGGAGCATCGGGGCATTATTTCTAACGGGGTAAACGAATGACAGGTTGTATTTTGGGGCAGGGCGTGACCGTCGGCTCAAACGAGGAGCACACCCCGCCCACAGGGAAGCATCCCAACAGGCAATGCCCCCTTTTGATTATTTTACCACAAGAAAGGGGGTGATAAAAGAACTTTGAGGAGGGTTTTTATGAAACGACCGACAAAGAGGATGATCCTGATGATTTCCAGTTTAACAGAAAAGGGAAGAGAAGAAAAACTTTGGACGTGTGTGATGAGGAAAGTTTTGATATGCTTTTGGGCTTGTATCTTCTTTTTGTCATTCAACGTATCAGTGGGAGTAGCAGAGGAGGAAGAAAAAAAAGAAGAGAAAACGGTATTGGAAGAAATCACCGTCATAGGCACCCCTTACAGCAATCCGGTTACTCCTCTTAATACCCGTTACGGTACCCAGTACAATCTGGTGACCGAAGAACAGATCAAACAACAGAATGCTTATGACTTCCAGTCCACCCTGCGCAATGTGCCGGGGGTTATGTTTCAGAGCAAGAATCTTATAGGGAGCCAGACCAGCCACAGCCTTTACATTCGCGGCCGGGGCTCCAGCCATCCCAGCTCCGATTTTGCTATTCAGTTTGACGGAGTTCCCCGCTACGGAGCATTATTTGGCCAGGTGCTGGGTGACAGCATCGCCATCTCCACCATCGGGGGGATAGAGGTTTACAAAAGCCCGCAGCTACCTCAATTCGGCAGCGGTTATGCGTCGGTCAATATCCTGCCCAAGTATCTGACGAAAGAGGGTCAGGAGATTGTGCTGAATTTCAGCGGGGGCAGTTACTACACATTCGACGAGAGTCTTTCCGGTGGTGTCAAAAAGGGGCCGTTTGACATCTACGTGTCCCAGAGCTTTGCGGATACAGACGGTCATCGCGACCATTCCGCTGCCCAGCAGCAAAACTACTATGCCAATATCGGTTATCAAATCAACAAAGAATGGAGTGTGAGATTTTTAGCCAACTACGTAGACAGTCAAACCCTCGCTCCCATGCCCATTGCAACGAATGGTGTGAGCTGGCCTATGGCTGAACGCTTCGACACGGAAACCTTTCTCACCACGTTGACTCTGAACCATAACTACGGACACTTGAGCGGGTATCTCAAGGCCTATTGGAATGATACCGATTTTGACCTGTTGCAGGAATTGACAAACGGCAAGCGCTACGGCAGCGGCACCGGTGGACTCCGGTCTCGGCAGGAGATTTCGCTTTACGGAATCCGGGGCAAAGAAAAACTCCATCTTTGGCCGGGTGGAGAAATTTTAGTCGGAGCAGATCTGGATGAGACCGAACTCAAAAATACCCAACGGACATACACCGGGCTGGCGGTCCCAGGAATCAATGGCGGTCTGGCAGAAAGAGTCTGGGATTTCCCCGGTACAACGCTCTTTTCTCCCTATCTGGCCATAAGTCAGATAGTCGGTCGCTCTGAAGGCTTCCACATCACCCCCTCGGCAGGTTACCGTTATTTCGATCACAACGAGTTCAAGGATAAGTCAGCGGCCCAGGCCGGTCTGGTGACGGGCTACGGACATACTGACCTCAATATCAATTACTCGCGGGGTGTCAACTATCCCACTCCGGTAGTGCTGATGAACTTTGCGCTCACCAGCTCGCCGGTGAGCAATCCGAGTCAGTACTGGGAAAAGATAAAACCAGAAGTGGTGGACCACTATGAAGTAGGCTTAACCCACACCTGGCCGAAAATAGCCTCTTTGGGAGCAACAGCTTTCTATGACAAGGGCAAAGACCGTGTCCAAGCGTATATGTTTGGAGCCATCCCAACCCTTTTTAACGACCCTATCGGCAAATACAAGATTCTCGGACTGGAACTCACAGGCACAGTGACCCCTGTGAAAAACCTTGAGTGCTTCGCTGGTGCCACCTGGTTGGAAGCCAAAGCCACCGGCAATGACGGCATTGAACGTGACCATATGCGTTACACTCCCGGTTTTCAGTTTCAGGCCGGGGGAACCTGGAAATTCTGGGATAATTTCCGGCTTTTCATGGATATGCAACACCTCAGACACCTGTATCA
>JAPLHH010000125.1 GCA_026389735.1 Chloroflexota bacterium
ATTGGCGATTCCGGTCAATTTGCCAAGTCCTATACCTAATATCGCTGCCACCATAGGTAGGCTATATCCTATAGCAAACATGGCGAGTATTAGGGCGCCCCATCCCCCTTGTCCTTTTAAAATAGACAATCCCAGTACTACGGGTAGCATCATTGGACCACAGCAGGCCATAGTATAGGCTGTGCTGCCACCACCGACAGCAAGGCCGAAAATTGAGGCTCCTAACAGTCCCGTGGGCAGTTTTCGCTTGATAGGGCTGAATGTCGGAAGGCGGAATGGGAGCAGATTCAGCGCTGCAAACCCGAAGAAAATCGTTATGATGGCGATGAATATCTTGCCGTACAGCCCAAATGTACTCCCTGCCGCCTGTCCGATGTAACCGACAAGCCATCCCGCTGCTGTTAAGGAAAGGACTGCCCCCAGCATAAAAAAGCCAGCTATGACAAAGATATCCCTCTGCTGCTGATCCTTACGGGAGCCAGCATATCCGATGACAGCAGCCATCAGGGGAGCACAGCAGGCAATGGAACCAAATGCGGTGATTATGCCCAGGAGGAATCCGGCTGGCAGGACTAAGATGCTAAATTGCGAGGCATTAAAGACTTGTTGAATCCACTCTTCCATTGGCACTTCCCTTAAGGGCAACAGCCAGGGGAGCTGCCTGGGGCACAAACGGGTTGGGAGACTACCAGGTATGTCTGCAGAAGCTTTCCTTCCGTGATGTCGCCGGTAAGAATCGCTCCGTTGCCGCTGATGCCAATGGCTAGAACTGCTGGTAACTGAGTAATAGCCAAACGCTCCGTCGTAATTGAGAATTCGGGATCGCCGGCACTCAAGGTTATGGTCTCGACACGTGCGCCTCTGGCCTCGATTTTTGCTGATGCGTCAGACACCCGTTTAGAAAGTGTTTCAGTTGAATTGCTGTCATTTTCTGGCAGAATCACGAAAATGAAATCGTGGTCAGTAAATTTAGCAGTGAGATTTTTTACCCACTTCAAGTCTCCGACGCCCATTGCGGCAGGAGCACTTTTGCTCGTGTTTGATCCTATTGACGGCACATTGCCGTTGGTCAAGGGCTCACTCGAAGCGGTGCTGCTACGTGTTGTCAGGGCATAGGTTGCGGCGGCTGCAATCAAAAGTATTCCTAAAGTGAAACCAGCGATCTTCCACCACTGTCTTTTTGGTGTCTTATTAGAAGCTTTGTGTTTCATTACCTAGTCTCCTTTTTGCTATTATTCGGCATATTTCGAACCTTTTATCTCTACAAGAAGTCAAACGTTGACAGGCTGTTTGAAAAACGTAGCCAGCGAATCTAGTGTCTCGGGGTCAACCCAGCACTCAACAGTCTGTCCACGCCTTTTCATTCTAATCAGGCCTGCCCTGTGGAGTTCCCTAATGTGGTGAGAGACTGTTGAAGGCGCCAGCCCCAGATTCTTGCCGACTGCCCCTACGCACTCGCGCATATCAGCGTCTGTGTTACAGGTTCCACCAGGCAAACAGCATGAAGCGAGGCGCGTGAAGATGCTCAAGCGGTGTGGATTCGACAGTGCCTTGAATGCGCCAGCGAGTCGCTCGGAGTCCTCATTTCGAAAATTCGACATGTTTCGAATTATAGTTTAGTCCGTATAGCTTTGTCAAGTACTTGTACTCCTCTGGTAGCATCAGAGTTAAAGACACCTAGCCTAATGTTCTACTATTTCCGCTTCGTGTTGATTCCGTTAATTACAACAGTTTATGTTAATGGCCAAACGACCTTCAGCTTCGTTGCCTTTACTGTCCTTTACTGTAACCGTGATAACAGCATATCCGGGCTCACCCAAAGTTTGCCAGGTGACAAGCTGACCGTCGCCAATAATCTTACCGATAGTGACTGACCATTGGTAAGTCAGGTTATCACCTTCAGGGTCTGAGGTATCACATCGGATAGAATACGATTTCCACCGTGAAGCCTGTGTTCCGTTGGTGCAGTCTTGACATGTCACACTGTGAATAATTGGGGGACGATTAGGTTCATGGGTTACAAGGATAGTTACTGAGCTGGTAGCTTTGCCACCCTTACTATTGCTTACAACAACCGTGATGGTATATTCACCAGTGGTATCAGGGGCAGTCCAGACAACGATATCTCCTTTCCCTTGAATTTGTCCTCCCGTGGCCGACCATTCGTAATTTAGCATATAGTCATTCTTTTCAGCGGTAACACACCTAATCTGTGAAGTCTCCAGTGGCGCAGTCTGTTTCTGAGCTCTTAGGTAATGAATAACCGGCGCATCATTCTGTGGTTCTTGATGTTGCAGTGGCGCAGTGGGCATCGTGCAGGCACTATGAACGATCATTAAAGTAGCCAGGCAAGCTAAAAGAATTGCCCATTGTGGGTGGGAACTGAGTCGAGCAAACTTCATTTTCATGGCTCCTCTTATTTGGAGTGGGGATTAGTTGGCAATTCCTCAGAACCAAAATATCTTCGCTTGAAATACAAGGCTACATTGACCAAACTTATCAATACCGGCACTTCTACCAGTGGGCCAATAACGGCAGCGAAAGCTTGCCCTGAACCGATGCCAAACACTGCTATAGCTACGGCAATAGCCAGTTCAAAATTATTGCTGGCAGCAGTGAAGGCAATTGTCGCCGTCTTGGCATAGTCTGCTCCAATTTTCCTCCCCATGTAAAAGGATACCATGAACATTACCACAATATATATGAGGAGTGGGATGGCAATGCGGATAACATCCAGCGGCAGTTGGACAATGATTTCACCCTTCAGCGAGAACATAACAATGATAGTAAATAATAAGGCCGCCAAGGTTACAGGGCTGATCCTGGGTATGAATACAGTGTCATACCACTGGCGCCCCTTGGCTTTGATGAGAGTGAACCGAGTAATCATGCCACCAAAAAACGGTATCCCAAGATAAATGAAAACGCTCTGAGCTATCTGCCCAATGGTCACGTTCACTGCTACGCCTTTCATGCCAAACCACACCGGCAAGACCGTTATGAAGACGTAAGCGTAAACCGAGAAAAAGACTATCTGGAAAATCGAGTTAAAAGCTACCAGTCCAGCAGCATACTCGGTGTCACCTTTAGCCAATTCATTCCAGACGATGACCATGGCAATACATCTAGCCAGCCCTATCATGATGAGGCCTACCATGTAATCAGGATAGGCACGCAGGAAAATAATAGCCAGCAGGAACATCAGTACTGGGCCAATTAGCCAGTTCTGTATCAAAGACAGACCAAGTATTTTCCAGTTACGGAAGACGAGTGACAGTTCCTCATATTTAACTTTGGCCAACGGCGGGTACATCATAAGGATAAGTCCGATGGCTATAGGTATAGAAGTGGTATCAACTTGGAACAATGAAATAAAACCGGCCACGGCAGGCACGAAATAACCAAGTCCTACTCCAAAGCCCATAGCCAGGAATATCCAGAGCGTCAGGAAACGGTCTAATATCGAGAGTTTACCAGTCATAGATTCCGGCTGGTTTGACATAGTTTTCACTCCTCACTCTAAAAGTTTAGCCAAAGCCTTGCGGTTTTCGGTGAACTCCGGTTGGTCTAGGTAAGGGCAATCCTCAAGGCAGCACTTGCCTTTTGCCAGGTCAATAGCGAAGGCGAGGCAAGTTCTTTTGCCGCACTTCTGACAGTCGGTCTTAGGCAAAAGCTTATGCAGCACCAGCCCCATGCCAATCTTTGATTTGCCTGGTTTAACAGCTTGCTGTGGCTGATTTAATTTAGCCACAATTTTGTGAAGTATAGCTGGCTCAGGGTATGCTCCCATGTCATAGAGTGTGTAGTCCATGAATGCCACGGGAGCCTCCTGATAACAGCTTCGAACTGCCTCCTCTATCACTTTTGGATTCAATCCGGGCACATTGGTATCTCTTTCTCCCGGTCTGCATAGCAGGTTGATGATGCTGACGATTTGCTGGTTAAACCTGTCTATCAGCTCCATGGGGATGTTGTAAAGATATGGAGTGAGGGCTTTTGCCCCAACAATTCGCTTTGTTTCGTCAACGCCGTTCTGCTTAAGTGCCAGGAGCGTTTCGCCGGGCAAATGTCCGGATGATTCCCTGCCGCAAAGCACAATGTAGCGGATGTTCGGATTAGCCACGATATTGCAAATCATCTTCTCCAACCCTATGTTCTCAGTTTGCAGCATTCCAGAAAGGGCAGCACCGGAATCTGCCCCGGACATTACCAGTTCATTCAGGTCGGGCGGTATAGCGAAGTCGAAAGTGTCCAAGATAGTGCAGACCGCCACAGGAGAATAGTCGTTACCTCTGACGTAACGACCTTCCTCTGGAGGATAACCATCTGCGGGCCTTGTTTTGAGCATAGGCTTGCGCTCCTACTTTCCCCTTATTCATCCCCATTGAGGCTTTTCTCGATTTTACTTTTCAAGAATTCTTCAAGGTTATCTATGCCACCACCTGTGGGTAACCAGATTTCTGGCACGGCGACGATGTGTTCAGAATCACCTCTTACTACGTTGATAAACAGAGAGAACGGGGCAGCATTGTATTTCTTAGCGATAGTAGCATTTTCACTCTTGTCCAAATCGACTATCTGGAAAGTCAGTTTACCGCTGGACTGTTTATCCTGAAAATAAAGAAACATGGTAGCTTGAATAGTCTCCCCTACCACAGCGATACAATGACAGGGCTTGCCTTGCTGGAAATAGACAATGTCTACCCTGTCAGGAGGGCCTGCTGATTCCCCTGGTGGATTGGCTGCGGGAGCTGGGCTGCCACAAGAGCACAGTAATCCGACTACTGAGAGAATAAGCAAAAGAGAATACATTTTATTAGCTTTAATGGAGATGTTCATATTTTTAGCACCTGGTTAAAGCAGTCTAGAATTGTATCCATAGCACCACATAATATATGCCTACCCCTATAAATATGATAGAGACTATTATACGAATGATTCGTTCAGCACGAGTTATGGCGTTAAGCCAGGTAGCAACACCAGCTACACCCAGGGAAAGAAGCGTGCCGAATATCAGCACTGGCAAGCCGGTGCCAATGGCGAATACTGCTGGTAGTGCCACACCGCCACTGGACTTGAGGGCTATGGGCATCAGTGCCCCGAAGAACAGGACTGCGCTATAGGGGCAGAACGCCAGGGCAAAGATAACACCTAACAGGAATCCGCCGACCATGCCCCAGTTGGCTACTTTGCCTCCCAGTGAAGCAAGTTTGCCGCCTCCGGTGCCGAAAGAGATTCTGTCGATGAAAAGCATAAGCAGTCCTACTACAATAAGAAGCGGCCCCAAGACCTGTTCGCCGACGTCTTGAATGACTGCGGAGACCCAGGGAATTTCCATACCAACCGCCATTATGAGAATGCCGAGAACAGAATAGGAAAACATGCGCCCCAGGGTATAGAGGGAGCCGGTTATCACCGCGTATTTGCGGTCTGTAACGTTGCGAGTGATGTAGGCTACGGCGGCGATGTTGGTAGCCAGAGGGCAGGGGGCAATGGCAGTTATTAAACCCAAAAGTAGCGCTGTGAGCACCGGTATATTGGAACTCCCCAGAATGCTGCCTAAGTCCATTACTGCTCACCCTTAAGGCTTTGCTCGATAATGCTCTTGACTTTTTGGTCAAAGCCTTCTTTATTGCTTCTGCAACCCCAGGACCAAATGTCCTGTATGTCTCTAATGTAGTCAGTGCCGTCCTTCACAGTGTTGATAAATAGTTGTGAGCCGACAGCACCATACTTTTTGACGATATCAGCATTCTTGTTGTCCCCGATGTTGTATACACCAAAAGTCATCTTGCCGTTACTTAACTCTTTCTGGAAATATGTGTTCACGACATAGCGAATACGCTCTTCGAAGCAGAGACAGGTCGGGCAACGTTGGGGACGGTGAAAATAGACCACGTCTACCCTATCGGGTGAACTGGGAGATTGATTCGGTGGTGGGGTTTTTATGTCAGGCGCACCTGAAGGCTCGTTTGCTGGCGGAGCTGTTTGAGATAGTCCCGGAGATTCATTTGATGGCGGAGTTGCTGGCGGAGCTGGGTTTGCACAAGCGCACAGCAGTCCAACTGCTAAGATGGCGAATGAAGATAAATATATCTTCGCCTTAAGCGATATGCTCATGTTGTTTCATAACCTCCTAGTTAATGTGAGTTTTCCTGTAGTTATCGATGTCACACTATGGCGACGTGAAAGAAATTTGCAGAATTCACTTTTTTCTTAAGGCCCCTTTTTCTGCTCTTCTTTGGCTAAGGCATTTATGATTAGTTGTGTGACCTCTGCTTTTGTAAGCGACTTACCGCTGCTGACCACCTGCTCATTGATCACCAGCCCGGGGGTCATCATAACATTGTAATCTATAAACTTCTTAATGTCTTTGACCTCTTCCACGGTGGCATCAAGGGCAAGTTCTTTTACCGCCTCTTTAACAATCTTCTCTAACTGCTGGCACCTGGCGCATCCAGGCCCTAGAATCTTTATGTTCATCTGTTACCTCCTTTGTAAGACCGAATTTGCTCTATCTCACATGGCAGCTAAAGCGTTATAAGCTGGTGACAAAGCCGTATATCAGTCCGGCGGCAGTGCAGCAGACTATTATGATACCTATGTACCAGAAGATTCTCTTAGTTCCGATAAGCTTACGGACAACCAGAATACTGGGCAGAGAGATGACGGGGTCAGCTAAAAGGTAAGCTAGCAAAGGCCCCTTCCCCATGCCCAGGTCCAGGAACATCCGTGCCATGGGCACCTCCACCAACGTTGGGAAGTACATGACGACTCCGAACAGAACTGCCGCCAGCGTTGCCCCTACCGTCGAACTTCCGAAATATTTACCGACGAAGTCAGCCGGGATGACAACTCTGAGCATCCCAGCCACGAAGACACCGACGAGCAGCAGGGGGGCAATGGTGCGGACAAAAAACCATGTTTCCCGCATCCAACTCTTCACTTCATCCCGGCTTAAGGTGTGCCTGACTACAAGCACCAGCGCCACAAGGAGCACGGCAAGCCCGATCGCTTTCACCGTCAATGTTATAAGGGACGAGGCTCCCCAGAGCAATATGGCAACCAGAAGGGCGAAGAATACCCAGAGCCAGTTTGAGACATTGCTGCCCTCGTTCATGACGAAGGCTTGAGCGGGCGGGTCATCAGTCGCTTTTTCAAGTTTCTTGTCGGAGAATAGGGCATCCATGCTCATGCCGATGATGACGGCGAAGGTGATGGACAGGATAATTCGGGCAAGGGCAAAATCAAGCCCAATTAGCTTACCAGTGTAGATAATAGCCAGTATATTTGTGGCCGGGGCAATGTACATAAAGGCAATTGCCGGTCCTAAACCTGCGCCACTCCGTCGTATCCCGGCAAACAGGGGCAGGACGGTACAGGAGCAGACAGCCAGGCACAGTCCAGCCACAGCCGACATAGGGTAAGAAATATACTTCGGGGAGTTGGGACCAAGATAACGGAGTATTTTCTCCTTGGGGAAGAGCGCATAGACGGCACCGGCAATAAAGAAAGCAGGCACCAAGCAGGTCAACGTGTGGGCCAGTATATAGTCCTGTAGCGCTGCCACGCCGCCTTTAAGAAGTTCAATAACTAGTGACATGTTCGAGTCTCTGCTCTTGGTATGAATTCCTAAATATGCATATTCGCATATAATAAGGCAAAAAGAAATACGTTAGTTGGTTGTTGCAAGTACGCAACCGGGACCTATTCTTTTGGCATTTCTCAATCTTTGCCTATCCTGCAGAGCCGTCTCGTTTCCTTCTAGCGCTTTTCTGACGGCTTCAACCAGGTCTGCGTAGTGCTCTTTCAAACCTTCCTTATCTATCGAATACAGCGCCCAGAGTCCTTCCCGCCTGAGCTTCAGGAAACCGGCATCATATAGGGCGCCCAAATTTCGCGAGGCACGTGACTGGGAGATGTTGAGAGCCTGCATAACCTCGCAGACGCAGCACTCCCGCTCCAGCAGCAGATTGAGAATCCGCAGCCTGGTCTCATCTGACAGAGCCTTAAAAGCCTTAACTAGCTCCCGCATAATAAACTTACACCAGAATTATATGCGCTGCTGTGCATACATGCATATAATATCCAAGATGTGGCATTCTGTCAAGGGTTCCTAGCCTCCCAAGAGTTGGTGACTCAAATAGTTCTGGTTTGACAACCTTTTTGGGTATGAATAGAATTTACTATAATATACACAAATTGGCTTATATTACGGCGGATATAGAGCGGGCATGATAAGCGTTGTTATTCCGACTTTAAATGAAGAGAAATTCTTACCTGACTGCCTTGAGTCGCTAAAGAATCAGGATTGCGAAGGTGAGTATGAAATCATTGTGGTTGACAATGGCAGCACCGATAAAACTGCTAATATTGCCCGAAACTTCGGGGCAAAGGTTATAATTTGCTCAGAAAAGAAAGGCGTGTCTTATGCCAGACAGGTCGGTGCTGAGGCTGCCTGTGGCGACATAATTGCCCAAGCAGATGCCGATACTGTCTATCCTAGAGATTGGCTAAAAAGAATAGCAGACCACTTTTCTTCAAGCCAAGAGACTGTGGCTGTCGCCGGCAGGTTCATCTATATGAATCCTCCGTCATGGGCAAAGTTCGAATATTTCTTGAGAGATTATGCAAACAGGTTGACCGCGGCTCTTTTTGGCAGGCCATTACTTGTCTCAGGGGCAACTTTTGCCTTCCGCAGAAGGGCATTCCTAAACGTAGGTGGCTACAAAAATACCTCTTATTCCCCTGACCAATATGGCATTTCGAGCCGATTGAGCAAAATGGGGCAGGTTTCCTATGACAGAAACTTGTGTGTCTTAACTTCCCCGCGAAGCGTAAGAAAACCCTTCTTAGTTTGTGTGCTGGAGGCTTCGGTTCATATTGGGCGTTGGGGTAGCTATATGTGCAGGTGCTATATGAACAGCTTGGAAGAATTTACCACCAAGACAACTCTAAGGCGAGTTGCAGTCAGGCTATCACCCGTGGCAATGCTCGTCATCCTTATTGTGTATGGTTACGTCATACCAACATCACCGGTTTTTGGAAAAGTTTACTATAAAGGAATTCATCCTGAGAGGGTCGTCGCCTTGACCTTTGATGACGGTCCGAATGAGCCATATACCTCAGAAATCCTTGATATTCTTGATAGCTACAAGGTTAAGGCAACTTTTTTTGTCATCGGGGAAAATGTAGAGCTTTATCCAGAAACGGCCAAACGCATGATAGCTGAAGGGCACGTGCTGGGGAATCATTCGTATTCTCACAATGCCAACCATGCCCTTACCGAGTATGGTGCAAAAGACTTGATAGCGGCGGAAGAGGCTATATTCAAAACTGTTGGTGTCAGGCCCCACCTTTACCGCCCGCCACATGGCAAAAAGAGCCCATGGGAACTCGAACAAGTTAAAAAACAGGATTTGATTGAGGTAACATGGAGCGTTTCGACCGGTGAATTGAATGCGACATCACCGGTGTCGGTGGCGGAGAAAATTGTCCATGAAACTGATCCTGGCGAAATAATACTTTTGCACGATGGATACGGAACGTCGCACAATTGTAGCAAAGCTGATAAAAGCCTAACTGTAGAGGCATTACCTCTGATTATCGAGAAATTGCAAGCTAGAGGATACAGGTTCGTAACAGTCCCTGAGCTTCTTGATGTACTGGCATATAATAATTAGGCATTTGGATGAATCTGGAAGTTATTTTTCAGCAGGTCTTCAATTTAGCTGGTACTTTTAACCCTACACTAATAGTTTTTCTGTTTCTCATCTGTTCGATCGGCGAGTTTGGTGCATCTGTTCCATACCTGCTTGAGACGGTATGGCTATTATCTGGATACAACTTCGCCGCTGGTGTGCTTTCCTTTCTTGACCTGGTGCTCTTGTGGCTTGTAGCGCAGGTCGGCAGACAAATAGGAGGAACAATGCTCTATTATCTTGGCCGATTTGGCAGTATGCCTTTAATAAAACTTTACCACAAGCATTTTGAAGCTAGCTTATCTGGCAAATTATCCGAGAAAAATGCTATGCCATTCAACTTATTTCGGAGAATGAACTTTTTATCGCCGTTTTCTATAGCTTTAGGCCGGTTATTTGGGCTTCGGATTCCACTAACACTGACTCTGAGTGTCAAAAAGCAATTAAGAACCCTTTTGTTGGGGATTGTGCTGTCCAGCCTGGTTTGGGACGGCATGTATATTTTTCTAGGTGCAGTTGTGGGTGCTAACGTGGTGTTGAAACCGGCCCAGATGATCTTGTACTCTTTAATCGGTCTGACTATACTATATGCAGTGAGTTTCGCTATTCGCCGTTTGTTAAAGCTGAGGGCATCCAAAGGCGGCGTGAGAGAAC
>JAPLHH010000044.1 GCA_026389735.1 Chloroflexota bacterium
TTCAGTCAAACCAGCGGCTACCTCGTCTAGCAGCATCAGCTCCGGGTCGCGGGCTAAAGCTCTGGCCAGTTCCAGCTTCTTGAGAGCTAATGAAGTTAGCTCTCCAGTCAGAGTGTCTTTCTTTTCTGAAAGGTCTGCCAGGTCAAATATTTTGTCATCTTCAAGCTCAGCAGCAGCCTTGCTAACTTGTCTGCCGAATATTGCCGAAACAAGAAGGTTATCGCGCACCGATAGAGTAACAAACGGTTGGGGAATTTGATAAGTCCTGGCAATTCCGAGATGGCAAGTTTTATGCGAGGGGTAACCTGTAATATCACGCCCCTTAAACTTGATTTTCCCGGAGTCTGGGGTGTATTCACCAGCTATAATATTTAGCAGGGTTGTTTTGCCGGCGCCATTTGGACCCATCAGTCCCACGATTTCACCCTTCTGCACATCAAAACTTACATCTTTAAGGGCGACAATACCCCCGAAGTGCTTGGTTATGCCATCAATTGAAAGAATCGGTTCATTCATATTCTAAAAATGCTGCCTAAGGCATAGCGCGACATATTATAATGCATAACTCCATTATAGTCTATATTATAGCCACGATATTTGCCCAATTCAAACCTTCGACCTCTTGACAACACTGGGGGTGATGATGTACGCTTAAAGTCACATTAAATCTGCTTTTGTAGAACATTAACTCATAGTTACACTTTGCAGGTTTGAATTAGTGTGTCTATAACGGAGCAAAACCTAATGATGGAGAAGAGGAGGTGATAGTGATAGATAGATTCATTACTTGAGGTACGTCAGACTTACCACAACTACTTAAGAAAAGGAGGAGATCATTTGAAAAAATTAGTAGTAGCTTTGGCGATGGTTGTCTTGGTGGCTGGGGTATTGGGTGCCAGTGCCTGCGCTGCGCCAACAGCGGCAGGAGAAGTCAAGATTGGCACTGTGTTACCGATGACCGGGATGTTTACTGGCTTTGGCGAGGGCAATGGGTTTGGTATGCAGGCAGCGGTTGATGATATCAACGCACAGGGCGGGCTTGATGTTGGCGGCAAGAAAATGAAAGTCAAACTTATTGTGCTTGACAGTGAAAGTGACCCAGCGAAGGTCAGCGGACTTGCAGAAGATTTAATGGCTCGCGAAAAAATTGTTTTCTATGCAGCGCCTGATTGTCCAGCACCTATGTGGGCTACTGCAGCTATTGTTGGTGAAAAGTACAAGGTCCCGAGTCTTATTGGAGGTGGCCCCATGGAACCGTGGGCCGGTATGCGGACGGAGGCTACGCCTCCATGGGAGTACAACTGGCTGACCGGTTTTGCTATTGCAACTCCACCGGATAAGGGAGATTTCAGGGATAAGCCAGGATATACCATAAAGGATACCTGGTTTGAATTTCTCGATTCGTTTTCAGCTCAGACCAACAGAGTGGCAGGTGTTTTTGCTACGGATGAGCCCGATGGACGAGGCTGGTATTCACTCTTCCCAGGCCTGCTCAAGGAACACGGTGAAAAAGTCATAGGTATGGAAAAGAACCTTGGCTTGGTACCGCTGGAAACAACTGACTTCTCCTCGGTAATAAAGGAGTGGCAGGACAACAAGGTTGAAATACTCTGGGGCAATTGCCCTGGCCCCGTTTTCGGAGCAATGTGGAAGCAGGCCGTCGGGATGGGCTTCAAACCCAAGATATGCTTGATGGGCAGAGCCCCCCTGTTCTATGTTGACGCATCATCCTGGGGTGGCGACCTTGCATACGGTGTAGGTTGTGAAGTATGGTGGAGCCCTGAATTCACGAATTGTCCTGGTATCGGCAATACTACTCCAAAATCGCTGGCTGAGAGATGGGCTACGGAGAAAAAGCAACCATTAAACCCAGGTATCGGGCATGGTTATGAATGCATGCAAATTGCGCTCGAGGCGATAAAAACTGCAGGGTCTCTTGATACAGCTAAGATTAATGCGGCTATTCCGACACTCGATATGCCTTCAATAAATTCTCGAGTCAAATTCAATAAGGACCACTTCAGCCGCATACCGCTCTTCGTTGGCCAGTGGTTCAAGGTGGACAAGCCGGAAAAATGGGAATTGAAGATAGTCTTATCCAAGCATGATTTCCTGCCAGCGCAAGCTGCGCCAATATTCCCTCTGCCATAAAATAGCTGGTGGCGTTAGAGAAGCTAAAGGAAACCGATATGGCGGCTGCAGCCGCCATATCGGTTTCTTACTCCAAGGCATTAAATTTTATAGCACTGATTGTTTTGAGCCTGGCGTTTTCTTTGGCAGTCCCAAAGTAAGTAAATCTAGGAGGTTATAAAAATGGATTGGGAAGTGAAACATTATCCCATGCACTATGCTGGAGTGAAACAGGTCTATCCTAATGTGCCGCCTGGATCGCCCATATATGCTAAAGCCGTGGTGGTCGGCAATCTCGTCTTTGTTTCTGGTATGACTGCTCAGGATACAGAGACTGGCAAGACATTGGTGAATGACATGGAGGGGCAGATGAAAGTAGTTCTTGACAAAGTAAGAGTTACCCTGGAAGAAGTAGGTAGTACTATGAATAATATTGTCAAGACCATCATGCTCCTTAAAGATGTGAAAGACTATAAGGTTATGCGGAAGACGGAATTGGAATATTATCAAAAGCACGCCCCGTTGTTGGTAGAACAGCCGCCAGCCAGCACTTTCATGCAGCCCGCTGCTCTGGCAAGACCGGAATTCCTGGTTGAGATGGATGTAATCGCCGTGCTTAAGAGATAGAAGAATTGCTTATTCGGTAACACTCTATTTTGACGCAACACGTGGAGAAGACGAAGTTTGGCGTGTAAACAGTCTTGCTCAGCCCCGCACCTTTCTTGACAAGGACCTTACCAGCGGGCAAAATGTAAGCGAAGCGCAAAATAGCAGTCTCCAAAGCAATTTGCAGAGGGCAAATCATGAAATCAATAGTGAATATATTATCAAAATCATTGCCGCTGGCAAACCTGCTCTTTTCAACAGTACTTCTTGGAGTAAGTCTGTTGTTTGGGCTGACGGCAATGAGGTTTCCGTTCTTCAAAAATCGCCTCAAAG
>JAPLHH010000243.1 GCA_026389735.1 Chloroflexota bacterium
CCCCGTGGGGTGCTTCATCGCCACCGCAGCCTACGGCACCCCAATGGCCAAAGAAATCCAAATTCTCCGTGAGTTCAGAGATGAATACTTACTGACTAATCCGCTGGGACGAGCCTTCGTAGATTTCTACTACAATGTCAGCCCGCCAATAGCTGAGTTCATAACTGAGCATCCCAGCCTGAAGCCAATAGTGAGGGCTGGGCTGGTGCCCGCTGTGGCTATGAGCACCATAGCCGTCGACACTAGTCCGGTCGAGAAGATAGCCATAGTAGGCTTGCTGGTGCTGGTTTCAGTGGCAGTGGCTATATGGACAAAGAAGCGACGAGGTAGAGGACTAAAATATTTCTGAGAATGAAATTGCACATTAGCCTGTATTGTTTACCTAACGTTCTCGACTTTGGTGCACTGATCAAGCTCCAGGCAGTCTTTCGCGGTGGCTAAGGTGTTCTACCTGTGCGTTGAAAAGGGGGACATATTTCGTTCTACCGAGATTACTGCGGACTCTGAGGAACTGCTTTGCGCCAGCTAGCACAGCTAAAATTAACTGTCTTCATCGCATGGTCTTTCTCTTTTTCCCACCCTGACGTTTGGCTTCGGAGCCGGAGGGGAAAATTTTCTTGACCATCCGTTCATATAAATCAGGCTGGTTTGTGACACTGTTTTTAATGATTTCCGCCACATCCGCTTCGGGATTTAGGTACCCAAGTGCCTCACCTTTTACTGTCTCAAGCAAACCGGCAAGGGCATGCTTGTCCTCGTCTGATAGCGGTGACAGGATTTTCTGGACAAGCTCCCAGCCCGCCGGCGCTGCCGGTTCAAGGGCATTCTCTCCCTTGCTAGTCAAAGTCACATTTACTACTCTGCGGTCTGCCCTGTCTCTTATCCTCCTGACCAGACCGGCTTTGACCATGCGGTCGACTAGCATACTGACGCTGTTTGGGCTACGTTCTAGCCATTGGGCTAGGTCAGTCGGCCTTAAAGAACCAGCGCTGCCTTTCACAGTCGAAAGCACTCCAAACTGCTCCATAGTGAGCCCGTATCTCCGAAATGTGAAATCCTCGCACAGAGCAAGTGCATCATGGACTCGGTGCAACAGAAGCCAAAGTCTCAAAATTGTATTTTCCGATTCAGAATTTGTCGCCATATTCATCTCCTCCTTATTGTCTTACTGGATTGTTTCTTGTTTGCACCACGCAAATCAAGCTTATCACAGCAACATGAACCCAACATGAACTGGGGGTGAACGGCAGAAAAAACATACAAATGAGCCATTCACCTAAATGTCTTCAAACAATCAACGGAAGCCTGTTTTGTTGCACAATAACTTGAAATGTGACTTCAGAGGCGAACGAATAGGGTCGAGGAGTTAACCTCGACCCTATTCGTTCGCACCTTGTCCCAGTTAAAGTCAGCCTATGTTTGGCTTCTTGCCAGCTTTCGATTGACAGGGTAGCCGGCTTCAACTAGAGCTAGCTTGTCCATTATCTTCGAGTAAGGCTTGTGGCGATGGCTGTCTATCTCCTTATAGCACTCCTCGCAGACCCGAATACCTTGCGGTGTGTAAACACGCAGGTTTGTCAGGCAATGGGCGTCTTGTTGGCAAAAGTCACACTTCATTTCTTCTCCTTTCCTACCCTCGCCACGCACAAAAAAGGGGTATTCCACGCCACACAGGGCACGGAATACCCCTACAAAAAGCACAAAAAGGCGGCTACCGCCGCCTCTTTGTGCGTGGTTGTCTTTTGGTCAAACGCTCTTACGCTACGGCTACTGGTTCTCTCTTACGGCTACGCTTCAGCTTTTTCGCTTTCGTTACTATTTCCTCAGCTTTGGCTATTACCTCAGCTTCGGCTGGTGCTTCGCCTTTGGCTTGCCTGTCTTGCTCCATCGCTTCATTTGCCTTTGGAGTCATCAAGGGCATTACTACCACTTGATAACCGTCATTGGCAAAGAGCATTGAGGAATAGGCATTGACGAGCTTGAAGTCCACCATACCACCGCAAGCCTTGAGAGCTTCGGCTAGGTATCTCCCATCTACCCTCACAGAACCCTGTCCGTCGGTGTCAGCAGAGATTATGGCTTCTCCCCTTTCATCAGGATTAGCCATAACAATCTTGCCTTCGCCAATGGTAAGGTCTATGGGATAGTCTTTGGGATTGTTCGACAAGGCTTTGAAGGAATTAACAGCCTTGACAGTCTCGATGGTGTCAAGGTGTGCTACGGCGTTGAACTCCGTCGGTATAACCTTCTGATAGTCAGGGAATTGCCCCTCAGCGCCACGCCATTGATAGCGTATCGCCTCGGTGTCAATTATCAAGCTCATGCCGTCAAGAGTATCACCGCTTGCCTCAAAGCCTAGCCTTACCCTCTTTGCCTTGCGCAAGGCATTGGCTATGCCTCTTAGCTCGTCTTTGTGGATTAGCACATCACCCTCGCCATCGTCATAATCCAGTGTAACAGTCGCCAGTCTAAAGCCATCGCTGGCAACCAAAGACAGCTTGCCTTCCTTCGCCCTAAAGAGAACGCATTGGAGAACTGGTCTTTTCTCATCCTTAGCGGTGAAGGGAAGCACTCTACTGATTGCCTCTGATAGCTCTAGGCTTCCGAGATTTGGCTTGACGCTGTTATCTGGACATACTCTGATTTCGGCAAGGGTCATTGGCGTCTTATCGCCAATCCAAGCCGTGTCCTCAAGGTAGCTGGTAGTAGCTCCGCACACTACTTTCAGCCTTTTAGCAGCAGCCTGCGCCTCGCTAGCACTGCCGTTAGCGGAAGGCACTATCTTGACGATATTGCTGCCGCTAAGAGCCTTGATGTAGCCTAGCAAGCCTTTCCGCCCAATAGTGAAGCCCATAAGCAATAGCCTATCGCCTAATGCTCTGGACAGGGCGTTTACCAGTTTAGCCTTGTGAGCCACAAAGCCTTCGCCTGAGCGTTTGCCCACGATATTAAGTTGTTCTATGAGAACACCCCCTTTGGCGATTACAATA
>JAPLHH010000080.1 GCA_026389735.1 Chloroflexota bacterium
CTAGAACACGTCTGGCTTTTGGTCTACCCGTGCTGCCTTTCGCTCTGAAATCCGTCCTAATTTCTCTTCCAGCTCTTTCTGTCTCAGAACCAGAGTCAGGTCACCACGTGTCTTCTCCAAAATGCCACGAACGGCATCACTCGTTCGCCTCAAACCGTAGGTAATGCCATCGGGAAAGTCCATAGTTGTGAGGACGGCATAGATGTCATCCATTATTGCCAATAATTCCTCGCAGCGAGAAAGGTCATTCCGCCTCAAGCTATCTAAAAGATAGCGCCGCAGTTCGCCGACTGCCTCACCCAACCCGTTTAAGTAAGCAGGGTAGCTAACCCCCAGTGCTTCCGGCTCAGGAAGCGACTTCCCAGTAACTAGGGCTAAAGTCGTACTTGCTTCAACAAACTCCTTCTGAGCATCATGGACAAAACCAGCATGAACTAAATCATCCTGTTTCTGGAGAACATCACGATCTAGTTCTTGGAGTAAGGAACGAGCTGAACTTAAAAGCTGCTCAGCACTAGTTTCCTCTTGACGGTGCACAGCGCGAATTGCATTGGCGCTGTAACGGATTATCTCACGGCTTAGACGTAGCGCCTTTTCCCGTGCTGTATCTTTGGCAGAGAAATAAAGACGAATCCTTTCAGCGACCACTTCAAGATTCTTTGTGGCTTTTTGCTTCTTTCTCAATTTCTTTCACCAATTGGCGTGTTGCTGATTCTATGTCTTTTTGAGTCAGGACAGCGCTGATAACTGCTGCCGAATCAGCTCCATAAGACATGACTTCGCCGATGTTTTCCTTGTTAATACCGCCTATGGCAACCACAGGGATAGATATCGCTTGCCTGATCTGGCGTAGTCCTTCCAGTCCAACCACTGTAGCGCTTGCTTTAGTCGGCGAGGAAAATATGGAACCCACAGCAACGTAATCAGCCCCTTCGGCTTCTGCCTTTTGTGCTTGAGTCAAAGTAGTTGTTGAAAGGCCAACAACCTTGTCGATCGGTAGTTCCTTTCGAACCACAGGTAAGGGAAGATCTTCCTGCCCGATGTGTAGCCCATCTGCCTCAACTGCTATGGCTATATCGAGATAATCATTCACTATAAACAAGGTTTTGGATTTGTGACATAAATCTTTCAACTTTTGGGCTATGGTTAAAAGTTCACCTCTGCCATGCTGTTTGTCACGAAGCTGTATGACTTTAGCTCCACCACGTATAGCTTTGCGAGCAGCATCGACCTCGCCTTTGAGCCCTAAAATTTGAGTGTCAATAATGACATGGAGTCCGGTTAGCTGTTTTATCTTCTGCTGGCGCATTAGCTTGGATAACAGTTCTTGCTCTAGTGTATAGAGGTTAAACCGTGCCTGCTCAAAATCTTTCGAGCGCAACGTCGCACCCAAATCCGGAAGCTTAGACAGCTCCTCTATAACTCGTAATGCCTCTTCTACTCTTTTAGCATTAGCTGTGACAAGTGATAACAGGTCTTGCTGGTGGCTGATTTCAGTACTGGCTCCCACGTCTGCCTCTGAGTTCCTCTCCGACAGCAGCGCTATACCGAATTTGCTCAGGCTCTTGACCAGGTTGTGGCGCATTGCTTTCAACTGCTGACTTAACGCAGCATCATTAAGTAGGAAGCGAGCAGCGTCTTCGAGGAAACGCAATCCTTCGCCAATGCGGTTGCAATTGGCATCAATGATACGAAGCGTCTGGCGAGGCACTTTGTAGGTCCTTTACAGGTTCGGGCAATTCACCTTCTCGGGCAGCCTGAATTTTCTGCTGAATTTCACTAGGTAGCTCCATGTTCATATCCTGGAACTTTTTCTCTACCCATCTACCGATGTTGCGCGGGTCTTTGTAGTAGTCCGGGCTTGAAAACACACCCGGTTCGCCACTCTCTTCATGTATAGTCTTTATTGATTTATGGTAGGCGAAGGTAGAAAAAATGCGTCTCACGTCAGAGTTGCCGCAGATTGTGCACTTAGGCTCAAAAAGTGACGAGGCACTACTTACTAGAAAGCTGCTTTTTTTTAGGCATGTGGGACAGAAAAACTCGTAAATAGGCATGGAGTCAAACCTGCTCAGCTTCTTCAGAGGGCCCACGGATACCTGTGCCGGCTAACTCAGCGGGCATTTCTCCTTTTTCCATTCTCTCGACCACCTCTTCATATTCAGGGGCGACTTCTTCGCCCTGGCTCATTCGCCTGTTCCATTCAGCTAAAGCTCTAGGGTCGTCGGCTAACATTCCACGGGTCAATTGAGAATCAGAGAGTATATCTTCATAGATATCCTTGTGTGTTTTGCTGCGCACTGAGAAAGTGGAGAATAGTCGGTGTAGGGTATCATTACCACATCGCGGACAAGAAGGTGAAGTCTGAGAAAAGGTCGGCAGATATAACGTTATCTTGCGTTTGCATTGGCGGCACAAATATTCGTAAAGTGGCATTGCATCAAATCCCTTGTTCACTTGAATTTTAGCACAACTGGGAAAAACATAGAAACAAAAGCAGCAATTCAATTGCCGGTACAAGTATTATCCCGCCTGCTGGAAGTTCTCTGATTTCATTTTTCCGAAATAGTGGATTGACACTGGGGCAATACTCCATTAAAATCCAGATAGGTGATGAACAGTGAATAGTGATAAGATCAGAGAGACATTTCTACACTTTTTTGAGCAAAAAGAACACCGGATAATCTCCAGTTCACCTTTAGTTCCTCGCGGAGACCCCACCTTATTGCTTACAACTGCCGGTATGGTGCAAATAAAGCCTTACTTCCTGGGGCTGGCTGTGCCGCCGAGTCCGCGCTTAGCCTCATGCCAGAAGTGCTTCCGCACGACAGATATTAATTCAGTAGGTGATTCTAAGCACCTGACTTTCTTTGAAATGCTTGGAAATTTCAGCGTGGGTGACTACTTCAAGAAGGAGGCTATTGCCTGGGCATGGGAGTTTGTCACCAAAAGTCTAAAGCTTAAGCCCGAACGGCTGTGGGTAACCATTTATTTAGATGATGATGACGCCTTTAAATATTGGCAGGAAATCGGCTTTCCTGAAAAAAGAATAGTACGGCTCGGCGAGGAGGATAATTTCTGGGGGCCAGCCGGTGATTCAGGACCCTGCGGACCATGCAGCGAAATACACTACGATTTTGGTAAGGAAGCTGGCTGTGGCAAGCCTGACTGCGGTCCGGGCTGTGACTGCGGCCGCTTTTCCGAAATATGGAATTTGGTTTTTACCCAATATAACCAAGACCCTGACAGAAAGCGCACCGCATTGCCGAAGCCAAACATCGACACCGGGATGGGACTGGAGAGAGTTGCCGCTGTGATGCAAGGTGTGTCTTCGGTCTATAATACCGACCTCTTCATCCCGTTGCGAGACAAGATATGCGCTGTGACAGGGGTGAAATACGGCAAGGACAAAACTGCCGACCAGGCGGTTAGGATTGTAGCTGAGCACAGTCGAGGCATCACCTTCCTCATCGCCGACGGTGTTCTGCCATCTAATGAAGGGAGAGGCTATGTCCTGCGTCGGGTATTGCGTCGAGCCTGCTTTTTCGGCAGGAAACTGGGCACAGAAAAGCCTTTCCTGAGCCAGATAGCCGAAACAGTCATAGCCAACATGGGACACGTCTATCCTGAACTTATAAAAAATCAAAACATTATACATGAAACGGTTAAGGCAGAAGAGGAGAAATTCACCAGCACTCTGGATACCGGTATTAATCGTGCGGAAAGAGCCTGTGACAAGGCTATCAGTGAAGGCAGAAATTATCTTACTGGTGAAGAGGTCTTCGAACTTTGGGATACCTATGGCTTTCATCCGGAATTAACTGCCGAAATCGCCCAGGAGAGGGGATTAACCGTTGACCTGGAGGGCTTTGAGGCTGAGATGGAAAAGCAAAGAGAGAGAGCTAGGGCTGGTCAAAAGTTTAGCGTAACTCTTACGGCATCGATTGGTTTGAAATGGAAAGTTAAAGCTAAATTTGTTGGCTATGATAAATTGAAGGCTATCTCCAAGGTGAGCTACATACTAGACCAGAAGTCTGGCCGGTCAGTAGAATCTGCCAATAAAGGACAAAAGGTTGCTGTCGTTCTTGAAGAAACGACTTTCTACGGTGAGATGGGTGGGCAGGTGGGCGATGCCGGCAAAATAACCGCCGATTCTGGTCAAATCGATATTAGCGATACCGTTTGGTCTCCTTATGGCAGCCTGGCTGAAGGAGCCATCGTTCACCTGGGTCAAGTTGTTAAAGGTACCATCTCGGTTGGCGATTCCGTTGAAGCCGAAGTTGACACAGACCGTCGCCTTGACATCGCCCGCAATCATACGGCGACACATCTACTTCAGGCAGCTTTGCGTCAGGTGCTGGGCAGCCATGTCTATCAGAGAGGCTCTCAAGTACATCCCGAAGGATTTCGTTTTGATTTCTCCCATCAGACAGTCATCAACAAACAACAGCTTAATGACATCCAGCACATTGTCAATGAAAGAATACGAGAGAATTTGCCGGTGAAAAGCAAGGTTATTCCATACAAGCAGGCTGTTGATGAGGGTGCTATCGCTCTTTTCGAGGAGAAGTATGGAGAGAAGGTAAGGGTACTGGAGATAGGCAAGCCGCCGATAAGCGCCGAGCTTTGTGGCGGCACCCATGTCAGATCAACCGGAGAAATCGGTTTCTTCATCATAACCGGTGAAAGCAGCATCGGCACCGGTCTGCGCCGAATCGAAGCAGTTACCGGCAGAGGTGCTGAGGCTCTTGTTCAGGAGCGTCTTGAGGCATTAGAGGCAATAGCCGAACAGATGAAGAGCTCAACCGCTGAGGCCTCTAAGAAGATAAAGGCTTTTGTTGCTGAGTTTACCGCGCAACTCAAACTCTCCGCTTCTCTAGAAAGTGAGCTAGCAAAAATTAGGGTTGAATCCTTGCTGGGCAAGACTGAGAAGGTGAATGGGATAATAGTATTGGCAGCTAGAGTACCATCCACTTCATTGCCAATTCTCAGGGAGATGGGAGATTTGTTACGAGACCGGTTGAAGAGCGCCGTGATAGTTCTGGGTACAGTTCACGACGGCAAA
>JAPLHH010000312.1 GCA_026389735.1 Chloroflexota bacterium
AAGAATTCATTACACCTTGGAAGGGGTGGATGTTCAAGCATATTTGGGTGATATTATACGCAAAGTTTACCAGAACCCCTTAATTCATGTATCTACTGGTTCTACCATCACAGAGGCTTCCGGTTATGTGGGAAATTTCACAAACAAAGTAACGTCTGGAAGAATGGTTAAGGAGATACACCATGGAATAGCCATCATCGCTACCAGTGCTAAAGAATATAAACCCACCGAATACCTTTATGGGAAAGATGACAGGGTATTGACCCAACTGGAGTTGGAGGAGCAAATCGCCAAAGGAGAACCGGGAGTAATTGACTCCCAGAGCCTGGTGATGATTCAATGTGTAGGTTGCAGACAAAAAGACAGAAATTACTGTAGCCGTGTATGTTGTAGTCAGGCTATAAAGAACTCCTTGAAACTGAAAGAGATAAACCCCGAGATGGATATCTACATTATCTATCGGGATATGAGAACTTATGGGTTTAAAGAGGATTATTACCGAGAAGCGGCGAATCAAGAGGTGAAGTTTATCCGCTATGAACCGGATGATAAACCCCAGGTGGAAGCCGTTGAAGAGGGAGGTCAGCGTATTCTAAGGGTTACCGTGACCGATCCTATTTTAGGCAAAAAAATTGCTATAGATGCCGATTCACTCGTTTTAACTGCTGCCGTTATTCCTTCAGAAACAAATAATGAAATATCACGACTTTTCAAGGTACCTTTGAACCCGGATGGTTTCTTCCAGGAAGCCCATGTAAAATTAAGACCAGTTGACTTTGCTGCAGATGGCGTTTTCCTGTGCGGGATGGCTCACTATCCAAAGCATATATCGGAGACGATTAGCCAAGCTTACGGAGCTGCCGGCCGGGCTGCAACTATTCTCACAAAGGATTCAGTCATAGCTTCCGGTGCTATTTGCGAGGTAAAGGAGAGTGAGTGTGTATCGTGTGGGGCTTGTATTTCGGTCTGTAAGTATGGTGCTATAGAATTTCATGATACACCACAAGGCAAAAAAGCCAGGGTTAATCCTATCCTCTGTAAGGGAGAGGGTCTCTGTAATTCGAAGTGTCCGACAGGGGCTATTTCTCTAAAGCACTTTACCGATGAAGAGATATTCTGCCAAATTGACGCGGCGGTTCCAGCCCTTGCGGAGGTTCCAGCCCTTGTAGAAGTCCACTAATTAACAAAGCAGGGATTACTGCCTTAGGAGTGAGCTAAGAATGGTTGTGAGGCACGAGTTTGAACCAAGGATCTTAGGATTTTTATGCAATTGGTGTTGCTACGCAGGGGCGGACCTTGCTGGAGTTTCTCGGTATCAATACCCCCCTAATATAAGGGCGATAAGGGTGATGTGCTCCGGCAGAGTCGACCCGGCATTTGTACTCCGGGCTTTCTCAAACGGAACAGACGGGGTGTTTATCGGCGGTTGTTGGCTTGGCGAATGCCATTATATTACGGAAGGAAATTACGATGCATTAAGCGTGATGCATCTATGTAAAAAATTACTGGAACAGATAGGGGTGAACCCCGAAAGGTTAAGGCTTGAATGGGTATCTGCCTCTGAAGGAATCCGTTTCGCCGAAGTTATTACTGACTTTACCAAGAAGCTGAAGGAATTAGGACCTCTTGGAATAGGCGAAGGAATAGATGAAAATGGATTAAAGTTAAAACTTGAAGCAGTTAAAAATTTAGTCCCCTACATTAAGCTGGTGGAAAGGGAGAGGCTGAGAGTACATTTTGATACAGAAGATGAATATAACGAATTTTTCACCAGTGACGAGGTAGATAGGTTATTCCGTGAATTAATTGTAGATAAATTGACAATAAGCCAAATTTTGTTACTCCTGCGAGAAAGACCCCTTTCAACCGGAGAAATCTCTGAGATTTTAGGCTTAAGCCCGTCTGAAGTATCAAGATACCTTAATAGTTCAGCAAGGGAAGGATTAGTCAGGTTCGATGAAATCCAGAAGTGCTTTGTTCCCGCCTAAGGTGAGAGAGCAGGCACAGAGTTAGGAAAAAGAAGAAAAGTTAGGACAGCGTTTATGGATCACGATAAAATTGAACAGATTATGAATAAATACCAGGATGATGCCAGTTCACTAATTCAAGTATTACTGGAGATTCAAAGCGAAAATCGTTGGCTTCCTAAGGAAGTATTAGAGAAGGTCAGTAAGAAATTAAAAGTGCCTTTAAGCCGGATACAGCATATAGCTACCTTTTATAAAGCCTTTAGTTTAATTCCTAGAGGGCGTCATGAAATTCACATATGTATGGGCACTGCCTGCCATATTCGCGGTTCGCCGCGCGTCCTCGACACGGTTCAAGACCTGACTGGAATTAGACCTGGCGAAACGGACTTGGATTTGAAGTTTAGCCTGGAGACTGTTAACTGCCTCGGTTGTTGCGCCATGGGGCCAGTGATAGTAGTTGATGGAAAGTATCACGGAAAGACAGTACCAACCAAGATAGAAGACGTGTTGAAAAACTATGATTAAGGGAAAATTATGCCAAGGATAAATTCGCCTACTGAATTGGAAGAACTCAGGAAAGGCATCTTGTCGAAAAGAGATCCCAATAAACCTTGTATTACACTCTGTTCTGGAACTGCTTGCCATGCTTCTGGTAGCGAAGAAGTTGCTGCGAGTATTGAAGAGGAGATTAAAAAACAAGGATTAAGTGCTGAGGTAGACTTCAGGAAGACTGGTTGCCATGGCTTTTGTGAGAAAGGCCCTATTACAGTTATTCACCCTGAGGAAATATGTTACTTACAGATAGAGCCTAAGGATGTTCCTGAAATTATCTCCCAGACTATAAAGGAGAAGAAAGTCGTAGAGCGTTTGCTCTACACCAACCCTAGTACCAATGAAAAGATAACTCATGAATCTGAAATTCCCTTCTACAAGAACCAAGAGCGGCTTGTTTTCGGTTCCAACGGAAAGATTGATCCTAAGAGCATCGATGACTATCTGGCGCTCGGTGGTTATTCTGCATTAGCCAAAATCCTTTCCCAGATGACCTCCGAGCAAGTATTGGAAGAAGTTAAAAAATCTAATCTGAGAGGGAGGGGAGGTGGTGGCTTCCCCACAGGGAGAAAGTGGGAGGAATGTCGCAATGCCTCCGGTGAGATAAAGTATGTGATCGTCAATGCAGACGAGGGAGACCCTGGAGCTTATATGGATAGGAGCCTTCTCGAGGGGAATCCTCATTCAGTTCTTGAGGGGTTGACCATCGGAGCCTATGCCATCGGCTCCCATGAGGGTTATATTTACGTTCGGCAGGAATATCCCCTAGCAGTAGAGAACGTGGGTATTGCTATCAAGCAAGCTGAGGAATATGGTTTCCTTGGGGAAAATATCCTTGGCTCAGGTTTTGATTTCACTATTAAAGTGCACCGAGGAGCCGGCGCTTTCGTCTCTGGTGAATCGAGTGCTCTAATGACGGCATTAGAAGGCAGGGTAGGAGAGCCCAGACCGAAGTATATCCACACCGCCATTAAGGGCGTTTGGGATAGACCCAGCTGCTTGAATAATGTTGAGACATGGGCTACTGTGCCACTTATTATCAACAAAGGTGCTGACTGGTTTGCTCAATTTGGAACTGAAGGGAGCAAGGGGACGAAGATTTTCTCCTTGGTAGGTAAGGTAAACAATACCGGCCTTGTGGAAGTACCCATTGGTATAACCCTGAGAGATATTATCTATAAGGTAGGCGGTGGTATCCCCGGAAGTAAGAGGTTCAAAGCAGTACAGACCGGGGGTCCATCCGGAGGATGTATCCCTGAGGAACAGTTAGACATGAAAGTTGATTTTGATGAACTCGCCAAGGCTGGCTCAATGATGGGTTCAGGTGGGATGATTGTAATGGATGAAGATACCTGTATGGTTGATGTCGCCAGGTACTTTCTTAACTTCCTCACTGATGAATCGTGTGGCAAATGCGTCCCATGCCGTGAAGGCATCAGGCAGATGCTTAGGATTATGACTAATATTAGTGAAGGAAAGGGGAGAGAGGGCGACATCGAGCTTTTGGAAGAGCTATCCGAGGTAACAAGAGATGCCTCACTTTGTGCTTTAGGTAGGTCCGCCCCTAACCCGGTTCTAAGCACGATACGCTACTTCAGAGATGAGTATGAGGCACACATCAAGGAGAAGCGTTGTCCAGCTTACGCGTGTAAGGCGCTAATCTCATACTATATCGACCCTAAGAAGTGTCAGGCTTGCATGATTTGTCTTAGGCAATGCCCTGCAGAGGCGATTGTAGGTAGCAGGAACCAGATCCATGTAATTGACCAAGAGAAATGCACAAAGTGCAGAACTTGCTTTGAAGTTTGCCCCCCTCGCTTTGATGCGGTGAAGAAGATTTCTGGCGAGCCTGTTCCGTCTCCTATCCCTGAAGAAGCAAGAATTATAGTCAGAGAGAGTAAAGAAAGATGAGTGAAATCCTTTTACAGATTGATGGAAGAGAAGTTGAAGCAAGGGAAGGGATGACCATTTTGGAAGCAGCACAAAGTACAGGGATATTTATTCCTACACTTTGTCACCACGAGAAATTAGAACCTTATGGGGCTTGCCGAATTTGCACAGTAGAAGTAGAAGCTCGCGGTAGGACAAATCTCGTTGCTGCCTGCCTTTACCCTGTAGAACAAAATTTGGTAGTAAGAACCAGGTCTGAGAAGGTAGATAAAACTCGCAAAATGCTTCTGGAGCTGATGCTAGCTCATGCTCCAGATGCCGGAGAATTGCAGGATTTGGCTCAAGAGTATGGAGCAGACAAAGCCCGTTTTGAAAAAGAGTCCTCATTTTGCATTCTTTGTGGTCTATGTGTAAGATACTGTGCTGAAGTCAAGAAGAAGAACGCTGTTGGATTTGTTGACAGAGGAGCAAGACGAGAGATAAATTTCATTCCAGAGATAGCCTCTAAGGAGTGCTGGAACTGCAAGGAATGCTTTTCACTTTGCCCTACAGAGGCACTACAAGCAAGTTATCTTTTAACCGAAGCACTCGCGTTTCCCTCACCTTCTTTCGAACCCGAGTCAGAGGAATAGGCAACATTTGAACCCACAGGGAGATGCCATGCTCAATATTGCCAGAGCACCTTCACGGCTCAGCCGATCTAATGCCCATACCAGAACCGCCTGAAATTTCCTTCGTCTGGCATCGGCTACCAAATTGGCTAGTTCCCTTTGGTGACCGTTTCTCCAGGCGGTTTCCTCTTCCTCATAGATCTTGATAACCTCAAAACCGCGCTGCTTTGCCCAGTTAGTAAGCACTGCAGTCTGGTTCGGGCAGGTCAATAGTAGAAAGGCTCTTTTGCTAATCACCTGTTTAGTTTCGTTTAGGTTATATCTTCCTAGCAGCGCAAAGGGAAAGAGCTCTATGATAAACTAGAAGAGAGGAGAATAATCATGGCACAAGGGCTAGGCAAAATAAGCAAACCTGAAGCAGATAGCTTCAAACAGGGGAGGAGACTTCTCCTCGTTCCACTGATATATTTATACAAAGACGCCCCTTCTGAGTACACCGGGAAATGTGAACTCTACTGGAAGCAGGTGGCAGAGCACATAGTTAACCTTGAAGCGAAAATAGGCACTGTTAGCCGGGTATACCACGAATCAATCAGCTTGGGCGGCGATGATGGACTCAACATTATGGAGAGGCTGAACCCAAAGAGCTGCCAAATCGCCAAGCAAAAGTGCCAAGATGGCGCTAAACTTGAGGTGATAGAAGACAAGGAACTGGCCGAAGAATGCATGGACTGGGAGAGGTGCTTATTCATCGGATTCCTCAGCAATAAAGTAGCCCGGAAAGTGTCTGAATTCTACATCGAAGCTTCAAGGAAAAGATATGAACATATCAGCAAAAGCATAGACGAAACGCTTAAAGCCGATGAAGTAGCTATATTGTTCGTCAGAGAAGAACATTTGGTGCAGTTCCCCCAAGACGTCGAAGTATTCAGTGTGGCACCACCAGCCCTGGATGAAATTCACCGCTGGCTTCGTGACCGCTCACTAACGAAAAAACCGGAAGACGATAGCCAATCGAAAACTTGAATCTGCTCGAACATGTCGATAACCTGCCCCCTTTAGGCATATTTCTAGACCGTGGTATAATGTCTTGTATTGTAGAGAGAACAACTTAGGAGGGACATTGAATTATGGAAGACGTTGAGAAACTGGTTAAGACAACGCTCGGAGAAATCGAGAAGGTGCTTGACGCCAAGACCGTTGTCGGTGAGCCCATAACTATCGAGGGTACAACCCTGATTCCCTTGATGAGCGTTGGGTTTGGTTTTGCCGCTGGCGGTGGCGCTGGCAAGGGAGAGACCAAGGAGACAGCTGAGGGTGGAGGCAGTGGCACTGGGGGCGGTGGCGGGGTAAAACCCATCGCTGTCATAGTCATCGATAAGGACGGTGTCAGGATAGAGCCAATCAAGGGAGGTATGGCAACAGCCATAGAGAAATTGAGCGAAACCATACCTGATATTGTGGCAAAACTCACCGAAAAATGGGGGGAACGGAAAAAAGAAGGGGAAAAATAGTTGTGGGCCATCGCTGTTCTAGTTAGCCTGGCGGTACTCATCACTCTTCTCCTCAGTGTGCCGCTTGACTTGGTTTTTCGTACCAATATAGACGGAAAACCTAGATTCAGCATGAGACTAATATGGCTCTTCGGCCTGGTCAGTCGCGAATTAAGTCGAGGCAGAAAGAAACCCGAAGAAAAGAGAGCTATTGAACATGAGCGGAAACCTTGGGGTAGGAGATGGGAGATAAGAGATACGTTCGAAGTCCTGCGAACCAAAGGTCTCCTAAAACAGTTCGGCCACTTCATAAAGAGAATTTTCAGGCACATTAAGATTAGGGAACTCGTAGCAAACTTCAAGGTAGGACTTGATAACCCGGCTGATACAGGCCTGCTCTTTGCCTTTATAGCGCCAGTTAATCTAATTCTGAGTTATTTTTCGCCTCACCAGATAAGGATCGAGCCTTCGTTTGCCGGTGAGACTATCATCGAAGGGCATCTCTACGGAGCGGTAAGGCTGCGGCCTATTCAACTGGCTGCACCTCTGATTGGATTCGCCTTATCATTGCCCACATTGCGAGCTGTGAAGAAATTGG
>JAPLHH010000032.1 GCA_026389735.1 Chloroflexota bacterium
ATTCCGCCACTTCGGCCAGAAATCTATTATGCTAAATGCATTGGGATTCTATCATTGTTATTGTGGCCACGCAACATAATTCGTGGGATTGAATGGAATGACCAAATACTTTTGTCACTGTTTCGGGACGGCGATTTTAAATATGGCACTGAATGCATGAATAGTTTTCTCGCCCAAGGATATTATTCCATTGCCTATCCCATTGAGGCCAAGTTCGATTAAATCTGCTGCCTTGTCGATGGCAGGCTGTGGCCTATCTAGTGGAGTAGCATCCTCACTTGGAGCTTCCTTTTCCTTCAAATATGTTTCGGGCGGTACTAAGCCTAACTTAAATCTAGCTTCCAGGTTGTTCATCCCTGACCGAAAAATCTCCAGATCTCCTACCTTGCTTTCTATGTCCTTCTCGAGGGCGGTTTTTACAGCGGTTATCTTCGATATAGCATCCTCACACATTTTAGAGTAGTCATCCTTCAATATGTTGTACTGGGCTTCTATAGCCGACGCCTCTGCTTTCAGTTTTTCTAGGTCTGATACTAGCAGTTCGGCCTTTTCCTTTGCCAAGTAGGTCACTTTCAGCGCTTCAATGACTGTGTCACTCGATAGCTTTTGCCTTTGTTTGATCAGTTGCGGTCCCGGTCGAAGACGAGCTTTTCTGTTCATCTCAATCACAGCTGAGAGTTGCTTTGATTATACATCTAACCAAAACGAGGTTGAATATCATCATGTGTTGTCTCCAGGAGCAGGGATGGAGACGTACACATCTCACTCAGGTTCGAGTTTTTAGCTAAAAACTGATAATGGACAAAGAGCTTACGATTCAAAGTAAGACTCGCTTACTTTAGGTTGCCCTCTGCGCTTCTTCCAGGTTTCCGTGTAAACTTTTCGCCGGTCGGCGGTAAGGTCTTTTACCGTTTCGGAGACGTCAGCTGCCTTGTCCTTTACCAGTCCCCTTGTTTCCTTTCCAGATCGAGGTGTGAAAAGAAACCCAAGAGCTAGGCCGATGGCTATCCCCAAGGTAAACCCGATAGCGAATCTAGACCCTGAATCACTATCACTCATTTTTCCCCTCCCGTTTCTTCTACAGACACCCTGCTCATAGACTCCTCAGCTAGCAACCTCACCTATCTTATATTATATCAGATGTGAAAAGACCTGGATACAAGATGTACACGTCCAGTACATTATATTAGAATGTCTTCTGTTTATAGCTAATGAGATTTTTCTTATTCGCATGTGGTAGAATGCAACAACCTAGTAGAGCGAGGTATTTTTGCTCACGGGCATGAGTGCTGCATTGAGTATAGTAATTGCATATCTTCTGGGCTCCATTCCTTTTGCTTACATTATCGGTAAGCTGAGTGGCCTTGACGTTCGAAAGGTCGGCGACCGCAATGTTGGAACATTTAATGTATTCCGCCATGCCGGGCTGGTTGCCGGCATAGCTACTCTAATAGCAGACGTGGGGAAAGGGGCGCTGGCTATAGTGGTGGCTAAACTACTTTCTGTGCAGGAACTCGTGGTGTTTGGTGCCGGTGTGGCTGCTGTTATCGGGCATAATTGGCCCGTATTTTTGCGTTTCCGAGGAGGGCGAGGCCTGGCGGTAATTATAGGCGTTCTCCTGGCTTTACTTCCTAGAGAGATGTTAATTGCTGCCGCCATAAGTATTGCGGTGCTTTTTGCTACACGCAATAGTGTCTGGTTCGGGGTAGCATTGTTCCTTCCTCTTGTATTACTTTGTTGGCTTTTCCGTGAGCGCATATCCCTGCTAATCTATTCTGCGGCCTTACCTTGTTTGTCGGGTCTTACTCACTTGTTGA
>JAPLHH010000221.1 GCA_026389735.1 Chloroflexota bacterium
CACGCTAGCTGGTTATACCTACACAGCCACAGTCCCTCCCACCGTCGGAAAATATAATCTAGATCTAATATATGGTAAGCTAACTTTCTGTGCTGGTAACGCTCCCGGCACGGCTAATGCTACGTATTATTCTCTTGGCGATGACATCATGGCAGAGCATATGAATGAGTCTCAGTCGGAGATAGCAACAATAGAGACTGTTATTGGAACGTCTCCAGCTGGATCATACTCCACGGTAAAAGACAGAATAGCCGCTCTTGAAGCCAGTGGATTCAATGGACAGAATATAACTGATAACACTATTAGGGCTGGCGCTCTAATGGCTGATATAAAGGGGCTATCATGGGATGTCAGTAAGGATGTCCTTACGGATATAACCGCGCATAAAAATAGCATAGCAATAGTTAATCAGGCATATGCAATAGGTGCGCAGGATCCCGGAACTACGCTTATAACAACGGCTCAGGAACACATAGACACAAAGGGCTCAGCACCTCAGACCGATACAAATCCTCATGGGATGTCTCTTAGCGACATGCCTGCCGGGTCTCAAACGGTTCTTGGGTATGCCACATTTCAAGCGATTGATTCACCGAACATTATAACGAGAGATGTATACGCTAGCGGAGTAATAACACCAGTAGCCAGTGGTTATGTGGCTGGCCCTAACTACAATCAACATTCGTGTGTAGGAACAATAGCTATGCCATTTGCTTCTGGTAATTTTGATATACTTCAGGCCTCTTCATTCAAGACCGGAGCAAGCACTGGAGCTAATGGAGTATTTACTAGCGCAGCACCAAACTCAAAGACAATAACAGTTGAGAATGGTTTAATTGTTAGCATAGTATAAGCATGGGAAAAGAACTAAGCAAGAGTATTAAGGTTGGTGTTTATTATATAGCGGATCTGGTTGATGCTGTAATGGATAGGTATGGAAAAGACCGATTCTATTTTTATAAGTCCTCAGATATACCAGCGATTAAGGGCGGCAGGATACCTGGAAGTATGTCTGGGGAATCATCTAACAGAAAAGAAATAAGAGAGTTAGTGCAGCGGTACGGAGATTCGTTTAGAGTTCTTGCTAATTCAACGTTTCCATCATGGGATAGCTCGGTTAGGGATCTATGCAGAACTCTCAATGCGAATAATGGCTCAATAGTTGTTTCTAGAATGGAGTTTGCCAGAGAGATAAGGGATAAGTACCCGAACATCAAGATACACTCTTCTGTAATAATGACATTCTATAATGACATAAAAGAGATACTTGAAAGCGATTTGTTTGAAACGGTTGGCGGACCGCAGTTTTATAATGACGATACAGACAAGATGATTTCTATCATTCCGCCAGACCAAAGAAAAAGAGTAATATACATTGTTAATGGATGTGTATGGACTCCAAGATGCTTATGGCATTACCAGCTTCCGTCCCTTCAATGGAAATACCCAATACTAATAAATGAGAAGTGGAATCCGGCAAGAGACTGCGCTGGAAGAGGAAGAAGCAAGGTAGATATAAATAAGTTAGTCAGTGCTGGATTCACTACAATAAAACTTCAGGTCAGGGTAGCAACTCTGGAACTTGCAATTAAATACCTAGATAGCCTTATATATGAAGAAAAAATACTTTCCATAGGAGAACAGAATGGCCACTAATTGGACTGACCAAGGAGTATCCTCACCAGCTGCCAGAGTACAAGCTGATGTAACAAAGGTGAGGGCTATCCATGTCAATGAACTTAGGGTTGCTATAAACTCAGAAATAGCTAGCCGTGGCGGTAGCCCACACTCATGGAGCAATGATCCTATAACAATTATGCCAGAACAGAGGGTGAGAGCTGTTCATATAGCAGAACTAAGGGCTGCCAGTGACTACGCTAAGTCTGTAGATTGCGCAACTGACTCAACCCCAATAATGACATGGACAGATAATACTCTAGTGGTCGGGACGACAAAGATAAGAGCAACTCATATCAATGAGCTGAGGGACTATATAAATCAACTTGAGGGAGCTTGTAGGTGCAACTGTAATGGTCATTGCGGGTGTAACGGGCTTTGTTGTAATTGCGACCACTGCGGAAGTCACTGTTCGCCACATTAAACGGAGGAAGTATGGCAAAGATCTTACTTGAACTTTACGATGGCATAGTTAATGATGCCTCTATTATAACTCAACAGGAGATAGATAGTACGGTAAAGACTCCTCCGTATTACTCTGTCCCATCCGAGATTAGTGGGAAAAGCTTTGATCAGCTTGTTTCTGAGATGAATCTAAGGGGTAGGTATTCGCACGCTCTTAGAAAGAAAGACCTTAGAGCTTCCAGGGGAAAGAATATGGAGATCATGATAGTTAACGGAGATGACCCATCTAGCTTCTGGTGTAAGAAATATGATAGCGCCAAGAAGAAATTTGTTAATGTAGACGGGGAATCAGATGT
>JAPLHH010000251.1 GCA_026389735.1 Chloroflexota bacterium
AGTAGCTGGGATTACCCCCGACATTTTGCCGGTTTACTCCATAAGTAAGGCTGGGGTGATTATGGCAACAAAAGTGATGGCACAACAGTGGGCTCAGTACAACATCAGGGTGAATGCAATAGCACCGGGGCTGACTAAAACTCGGTTCAGCGAAGCTCTGTGGAGCAACCCGGCTATCGAACAAGCTGTCATGGATAGGACTCCGTTGCGCCGCGTAGCCGAACCTGACGAGATGGTGGGGGCTGTGATTTTCCTGGCTTCTGATGCCTCCAGCTATGTGACCGGACATGTTCTGGTTGTAGATGGCGGCGTCGTTATATAGCAAAATATTTTGAATTTGGTGAAGGGGGTCACAGTGATTACGTCGAGTGAATATCGAAAAAGATTGAGCAAGATGAGGCGGAATGTTTATATGAACGGGCAGCTTATAGACCGTGACCATCCACGATTGGAGGGTGCGGTCAATGTCCTGGCCAAGACCTATGACATGATAAACGACCCGGAGTTCAAGGATTATGGGGATATACTTACAGCCAAGTCTCATCTGACGGGCAAGAAGATAAACCGGTTCTGCAATATCCATCACAGCGTTGCCGATTTACTGGCTAAACAGCGGATGACCAGGTTAACCTGTCACCAGGTAGGGGGGTGCATTGCCCGGTGCATGGGCATCGACGCCATAAATGCGAATTCGGTTGTTACTTATGATGTTGACAAGGTTTGTGGGACTGAATAGCACAAGAGATTTGAGAATTGGCTAAAAGGATTCCAAGAGAAAGATTGTACTGCTGCTTGTGCCCAGACAGATGTCAAAGGCCATCGCCCGTGGAGACCACATGAACAATTAGACCCTGACCTCTATGTCCATGTCGTGGAGACGAAAAGTGATGGTATCGTAATCAGGGGTGCCAAGGTACATATTTCTTACTCGCCGGCTGAGGAATGGATAATGGTCGTGCCCACGAGGCGGCTGACCAAGGAAGAAGGTCCTTGGGCAGTTTCTTGTGCCGTCCCTGCTGATGAGGACGGTGTGAAACTGATTGTAAGCGCTGCCCTTTATGAGACCTCGAAAAAAATGGGGGCACCAGGCCCGTTTGGCTCTGCAGATGCAATGGTAATTTTCGATAATGTCTTTGTCCCCTGGGAGAGAGTATTCTTGAACGGAGAGTACGAATTCGGAGGCCAGCTAGCACTCCTGTTCGCCCTCTATCACCGTCATAGCTACACCGGCTGCAAGCCAGCGATGACAGATGTGATCACCGGTGCTACTGCCTTGATGGCAGAATGTAATGGAATTGAAAAAGAAGCGCATGTTAGCGAAAAGCTAGCTGAGTTGATTTGCACTTCGGAGCTGTGTTACGGAACAGGCGTCGCTGCTGCCATCAATGCTCGGAAATCAGGCTCCGGAACTTATGTTCCAGATATAGTCTACTGTAATGTAAGCCGCAGACATGCCGGCATAAATATCTACCATGAGTATGATATTCTGGCAGATATCGCCGGCGGGATGCCAGCAACGCTGCCCCGGGAGGAGGACTGGTTGAATCCAGAGACGCGTCCGTTTCTGGAAAAGTACATGATGCGGAATCCTAATATGTCGATAGAGGATATACACCGTGCCTTTCGTTGGGTGCAGGCTATTTCGTGCTCGGAAATGGCTGGCATTGTGCAATATGCTGGTGTCCATGGCGGTGGCTCTCCCCGGATGGAGCAGATTGCCATCATGGGCAGCTATAATGTGGAAAAGACCAAGAATATTGCCAAGCGCCTGGCAGGTATCCCTGTTGAGGACAAATATTCCTTTGACAGGCTAGGGGTAACGCCAGAAGGGATTCTTTTGAGCAGCAGTCAGTAGTTAATAGCCAGTAGGGGGGTAGCTTCTGATTACTGAATTCTGACTACTACGGAGGAATTTGGGCTAAACTTTGTCACTTAGGTTTGGACTGAGCAAAATTTGCACGC
>JAPLHH010000289.1 GCA_026389735.1 Chloroflexota bacterium
GGGTAACTAGATAGTGAGGCCTGAGCACTTGTTAGCAGATTTCGGTTACATCGGGATACTCCTTATCGTAGGTATTCTATTCACGCTTACTACGCTTCTTCTACCTCTGACACTTAGCTTTTTCAAGATTGTACCCAGGAAAAGCAATCCAGCCAAGGCTTCCACTTATGAATGCGGCATGGAGACTATCGGCAAGACCTGGGTTCAATATAACTTCCGCTATTACTTCTTTGCTGTTCTTTTCGTTGCGCTCGACGTGTTAACCGTTTTTCTGTATCCCTGGGCGGTTAATCTTAAAGGGCTGGGCTTGGTTGGGCTGATTGCGGTAGCTGTTTTCTTCGTCATCCTTATGGTGGGATATATTTATGCCTGGCTCAAAGGAGCCTTGGAATGGAAGTAGAGCGGTACGAGATTCCATCCCCGCATGAAATTGATGTAGCTGAGGGCTTGAAGATTAACTCGCTGATGGCAGCCTCCCAGCAGCCTATCCCTGACCCTGACAAGTGGCTTGATGAGGAGATCAGGCGGAATGTTCTTATTACTACGGTGGACTATGTGCTTGATTGGGCACGGTCGCGGTCAATATTTCCGCTTATGTTTGGCTTGGCCTGCTGCGCTTTTGAGATGATCGGTACGGCGACTTCGCGTTTTGACATCGCTCGCTTCGGCATGGACATTTTTCGCTGGTCGCCGCGCCAGGCTGATTTAATGATTGTTGCCGGAACGCTTACCTGGAAGATGGCACCGGCAGTAAAACTGGTATATGAGCAGATGGCTGAACCTAAATGGGTGATAGCTATGGGGCAGTGCACCATTAGTGGTGGACCGTTCAGAGAATCCTACAGTGTTGTTCCTGGGATTAATCGCATAATCCCAGTTGACGTCTATGTGCCTGGGTGTCCGCCTCGGCCTGAAGGGCTGATTCACGGCATAAGGAAGATACACGAGAAAATCGTCAAGGAGAGCATAAAGAAAGCATGACCACGGCTTTAATTGGTGAGCAGATAGCCAAGGAAATAACTGAAGTGTTTCCCGATGCAGTTGTTGCTGCTGACAAAGCGGCTGTAGTTGTCACGAGCAAGTCACTCTATCAGGTAGCGGAGTTTTTAAAGAACGCGCCAGCGCTTGATTTCGACTATCTTACTAATCTCACTGCCGTCGACTATGTGGATTATTTTGAAGTTGTTTACCATTTGATCTCGTTGAAGCATAACCACAGTTTGGTTTTGAAGACCAGGTGCCATGACCGCGACAAGCCTGTAGTGCCTTCGGTGGTCAATCTGTGGCGTTCAGCCGATTTTCAGGAGCGAGAAGCTTATGACCTTATGGGCATAATCTTCGATGGGCACCCTAATTTGAAGCGTTTGTTGCTCTGGGAAGGGTTCGTTGGGCATCCGTTGCGGAGGGATTATCTCTAAATGGTGATAAAGACTGAGCCTTTTATCCTTAATATGGGTCCGCAGCACCCATCAACTCATGGCGTCTTTCGCATGAGGGTCACTCTGGATGGCGAGGTGGTTGTCGATGTAGAACCTGTTATCGGTTATCTTCATCGGGGAATCGAGAAGATGGGAGAAAATAGGACATACACTCAAATAATCCCATTGACCGACAGGCTCGACTATGTGGCTTCCATGACGAACAATTTCGCCTATGTTCTGGCAGTGGAGAAGTTAGCCGGACTAGAGGTTCCGGAGCGTGCTGAGTATCTGAGGATTATTATGGCTGAGACGATGCGTATTGCCAGCCATCTTATGGCAGTTGGCTTTTTCCTTAACGACCTCGGGGCTATGATGACGCCAGTATTGTATATGTGGCGGGAGAGGGAAAAGCTTCTGGACCTATATGAGATGGTTTGCGGTCAGCGGCTTACCTACAATTACATGCGCATCGGCGGCGTCAGCCAGGATGTCCCCGAAGAATTCTTGCCAGCTCTGAAGAGGTTTGTGGCTGAGATGCCAGGATTTATTGATGAATATGACCAGCTTCTGTCGCAGAATGAGATTCTATTGGCAAGGACTAAAGGGGTTTGCATTTTGCCGAGGGACACCGCCATAAATACTGCAGCCAGCGGCCCGGTGCTTCGAGCCAGCGGTGTAAAGTGGGACCTACGTAAGGCTGATCCCTATTCCATCTATGACCGTTTTGATTTTGATGTACCGGTGGGCACTGTTGGCGATAACTATGACCGGTACTGGGTGAGGATGCAGGAGATGAGGCAGAGCGTTCGTATTTTGGAGCAGGCGATAGCTCAGTTGCCTGAAGGCGAGGTTTGTGCCAGAGTGCCTCATTTGCTGCGGCCGCCGATTGGTGAGGTCTACGGGCATATAGAAGCACCGAGGGGCGAGCTTGGCTTCTATCTGGTCAGCGATAATTCCATTGCTCCTTATAGATTCCATATCCGTCCGCCGACGCTGATTAATCTGACTGCGTTGAAGGATATGGTTATCGGCTGGAAGGTGGCCGACCTGATAATTACGTTTGGCAGCATCGATGTCTGCTTGGGGGAGATAGACAGGTAATGACGCTACTGGAACAATTTCGGTTGTGGTTAGGCGGTATCTGGCCTGAGTGGGCAGCTTACATCGTGCCAGCCATAGTCGGCATAGTGGTTGTTCTCGGCTTCGTCTTAACTTTGGTGATAGTTTTTATCTGGTATGAGCGGCGCCTGCTGGGTCGGTTTCAAATTCGTCTGGGCCCCAACCGGCTTGGGCCAGAGGGGATTTTCCAGCCGATTGCCACTGCTGTGAAGATATTGTTGAAGGAAGACATTGTGCCGGCTAAGGGTGATAAAGTGATTCACTGGCTGGCGCCGGTTATCGTCTTTGTGCCGGTGTTGATGATTTTTGCGGTTGTACCCTTTGGCGAAAGGGCTATCCTAGCCGACCTTAATGTGGGCATAGTTTATGTAGTAGCAATCAGTTCTATATCCGCAGTCGGTATATATATGGCGGGCTGGGCATCAAATAATAAGTATGGCTTGATATCAGCTTTAAGGGCAGTAGCTCAGATGGTGAGCTATGAGCTGCCGGTAGTGCTAGCGATTCTGGGTGTGGTATTGATGGCCGGGTCGCTGTCGATGACTCAAATTGTAGCTTCCCAGAGTATTCCCTTCCTATTGCTGCAGCCACTGGGTTTTGTCATCTTTTTCCTTGGCACGGTGGCGGAGATGAACCGGAGTCCGTTCGACCTTCTCGAGGCCGATTCTGAAATCGTCGCTGGCTACCACATCGAGTATTCCGGAATGAAGTTTGCCATGTTTTATCTCGGTGAATATGGCCATGCTCTGGCTTATTCGTGTATTATTGCCACCCTGTTCCTGAGCGGCTGGCAAGGGCCGTTGCTGCCGCCGATTGTGTGGCTCGTAATTAAGGTCATGGCGGTGTTTTCGGTTATTGTGTGGATGCGCGCTACTCTGCCGAGGTTGCGTGTAGACCAGTTAATGGCTTTTGCTTGGAAAGGCCTGCTGCCTATGGCGGTAATCAACCTGTTTATCATTGCTGCCGAGGTACTGTGGCTGTCAGAAATTACGCCATGGTTAATGGTGGCGGTGAACTTCGTTTTTGCTGGTGTTCTAGTCCTGTTGTGGTCGAAGCTGTTTACTTTAGGAGGCGGCCGAGTTGAAGTTTGAGAGATACGGAATCGGCGTAGCCAAAGGGATGGCGGTAACCTTCAAGCACCTGTTTCGCCCCCCGATTACTGTGCAGTATCCAGAGGAAAAGTTAGTCGTTTCCCGGCGCATAAGAGGCAACGAGCTGGTGTGGTTTCTAGACAAATGTACCGGCTGTGCTACCTGTGCCAAGAGTTGTCCTCAAGGGAATATTGAGATTGTCACCCATGTAGGTAGCGAGAACAATTATGTGGTTGATAAGTTTGAAGTAGATACCGGACGTTGCATGTTCTGTGGCTTATGTGTCGAGGCTTGCCCCTTCGATGCTCTGGCTATGGGACGCAGTTATGAGCGGGCGCAGCATAGACGTAGACAACTTGTTTTGACTAAAGAAGAGCTTCAGTTATCTGATGTAAGGCAGCCCAGTGGTTATGCTCGACCAAAGATTGAAGCAAGTCTGCCTAAACAGAGTTTGCTTATTTATTGGGACAGGAAGGAAGGTGGACAGAAATTGAGCTGGCTGGGGCTGAGCAAGAAGAGAGGTCGTGGTGTTTGATATCGTCTTCTGGATATTGGCAGCGGTGACTGTCGGCGCAGCATTGGCTGTCGTTATCTTGCGTGATGTCTTTCGGGCGGCTCTTTCACTAGTCCTGCTTTTCTTAACTATAGCTGTGATTTATATAACTCTTTATGCAGACTTCCTGGCGGTTGTGCAGATTCTTATCTATGTAGGGGCTATCTCAATATTGATTATCGTCGCCATTATGCTTACACGCGACGTCTGGCGCGGTAATCCATCAGGTAAACTGCGCATTCCTGCCTTGGTAGTGAGCTTGCTGCTTTTAGGGACTATGGTGTTCACTGTGATTAGCACCGAATGGGAAACGAGCGGTGAGCCACCTCTGCAGCCGACAACAGCGGCTATAGGTTCAAGCCTGTTCGGCGAAGGCGGCTTTATATTGCCTGTGGAAATCACAGCGGTGTTGCTCCTGGCAGCGGTGCTGGGTGCCATCGTGTTGATAAGGGAGAAATAGAAATGTCAGTTGGACTAGAACATTACCTTGTCTTATCAGCGGTTATTTTCTCCATCGGGTTGTACGGAGTTCTGGCTAAGCGTAATGCTGTAGTCATTTTGATGTGCATTGAAATTATGCTCAATGCAGTAAATATCGCTCTGGTTGCTTTTTCTCGTTATGTTGTGCCAATGTTTCTTACCGGGCAGATATTTGCCATATTTGTCATAGTGGTGGCTGCGGCTGAGGCTGCCGTTGGTATAGCTATAATAATCGCTATTTATCGCAGTCGCCAATCTGTTGATGTTGACAAATTCGACTTGATGAAATGGTAGAGCGTCTAGTAATTTCTGCTCGTCATTGTGGGCGGAGCGAAGCAATCTCTGGGGATTGCCATGTCGCTGCGCTCCTCGCAATGACAATAAAAAGCCTTTGGTAGTGAACTAGGATATGTGGATTCAGGTTAAGAGCGCACCTAATTTGATAATAGCCGAGATGTGGAAGGAATTCTTTGAGGGTGAGGGAATACCAACGCGGATTCTGCCTGAACAAAAGAAAAAGCCAGGCAGCGGCGAATTAGCTAGCTATCGTATCCTTGTGTCCCAGGAGAAGGTACATGTTATCGAGGAGGTCTTGAGGAAACTCTAATGCCGCATCAGGTTCCGTGGCTAATCTTCCTGTTACCCTTCTTCTCACTTATCGTTATTTCCTTTATCCTCCGACCTTTCTTAAAAAATCGCCCCAAACTCAGTGGTTATGTAACTATTGGAGCTATCGGCATTTCCTGTATCCTTTCCTTCTGGGTGCTGGCTGAGGTTTTGGCTGCTCCCGGCCATAAGCTGGACATACCTGATATACAGTGGATGGTGATTGGTGACCTGAGTGTCCAGGTTGGGCTATTAGTTGATTCTCTGACTGCTGTAATGCTGGTAGTGGTTAGCTTTGTCAGTCTGATGATTCAAATTTACTCTCAAGGTTATATGCGCGGTGACCCCGGCTACCATCGCTATTTTGCCTTTATGTCTCTTTTCACTGCCTGCATGCTGGGCTTAGTTATGGCTGATAACCTCGTTTTCCTTTTTCTCTTCTGGGAGGGTGTCGGTTTAGGTTCATATCTCCTCATCGGCTTCTGGTTTCATCGGCCTTCTGCTGCCAATGCAGCCAAAAAAGCTTTCATAGTTACCCGCTTTGGTGACTTCGGCTTTCTGGCTGCCATTCTTTTACTTTTTTACAACACGGGAACATTCAATATTGGGGAACTGCATGGCTTAGCTGTTGCTGGCATTCTGACTGGAACAACTCTAACCTGGGCGGCCATCGGCATTTTCTCCGGTGCAGTGGGCAAATCAGCACAGTTCCCGTTGCACGTCTGGTTACCTGATGCCATGGAAGGCCCGACGCCGGTCAGTGCTTTGATACATGCGGCAACGATGGTGGCTGCCGGAGTCTTCTTGGTGGCTCGTTTCTTCCCACTGTT